>JAKIZO010000015.1:7759-17372 GCA_022707965.1 Bacteroidota bacterium | reverse complement strand
TGCTGCGAGCGCTGCTGCCATAGAATTGTAGGTGTTATGAACACCAGGCAATCCAAGTTTACTTGCCAAAATTAATTCCTCCTCGTTATGCTGCTCTACTAATTTTATCAACCCATCGGTGCAATATGCCCCCCGCACCACAGGTTTGAGCGAGATGTAAGCAACTTTTGCCTTTGTATCAGGCAAAATCCCCATAGTTGCATCATCGTCTGCATTTAAAATTAGTAAATTTTCGGGAGATTGTTGCAATGAAATTTTATACTTGGCACGAATATATTCTTCCATCGTACCGTGATAATACAGATGGTCAGGCGTAATATTCAATATTACAGCAACATCTGGTTTGAACTTATAACAACGGTCAAGCTGGAAACTGCTAAGTTCAGCCACTATTATTGTTTCGTCGTCGATATTATCAACAAGCGAAGCAAGTGGCTTACCGATATTCCCCGCTGCAATTGCTTTTCTACCTGAATTGTTTAAAATATAAGCTGTAAGTGATGTAGTAGTTGTCTTCCCATTAGTCCCTGTTATAGCAATAATCGGATTTTTTAAATATTGATATGCATATTCAATTTCGCTTATTATCGGAATTTTTATACTTTCTGCACGACGAATAATATCTGCATTAGGTGGGACACCAGGCGAAGTGATAATTAAGTCGCAATTTTTCAAGGCTTTATCGCTATGTCCTCCAAATTCATAATTTATATCAAATTCTTCTAATTCTTTCTTCAATAAATCAATATTTGGAGGGGTTTTGCTTTCGGTTAAGAATACATTTTCGCCTTTTTTTATTGCCAATTTTGCCGCTTCAAGACCGCTTTTACCTGCTCCAATTACTGTAATATTCATATTTTCACCCAAAAATAAAGCAAAATTAGCAACAATTGAAACTTTATCAAAGTGCTATCATAAGTTTTCCCAGATAATTGCATTTTTGTATATTTTTTCTGCACTCTCAAATTTTGACTTATCCCGAGCAAATAGTACTGCGATTGGTTCATCTCTTTCGCATCTGTCCCCATTTTTTTTCAGAAGCTTTATTCCAGCTGCATAATCAATCTGGTCGTTTGCGACTTTTCTCCCTGCACCAAGTTCGATAGCAGCATAGCCGATTTCTTTTGTGTAAAAGCCTTTGATAATCCCTTCTCTATCTGAACTAATAATATATATCGGAGTATTTGCATATTCTTTTTCAGAAATTGAAATGTTCCCACCTTGCGATGCAATCCAGCGAAGGAAATTATCATAAGCTCTTCCCGAAGCAAGAACATTTTCAATTCCACTATAAGCTTTATTTTTATTCTCAAATATTCTGGACATCACTAAAAGCTCGCTTGCAAGTTCGAAAGTTATTGCTTTCAAGTCCTCAGGGAAATCGCCTCGCAAACAATTTTGCACCTCGACTACTTCCAGCCAATTCCCAACATATCTTCCAAGTGGGTTGTTCATATTTGTCGGAATTGCTTGAAAACGAACGCCGAACTTTTTGCAAACTTCTTCCATCAGCCTGACTAAATTCTTTGCCTGCTCAAATGTTTGATAAAAAGCACCATTGCCGATTTTTAAATCAAGCACAAGTGCATCTATTCCTTCGGCTAATTTTTTGCTCAAAATTGAAGCAGTTATCAAAGCGTCCGATTCAACAGTTGCCGTAACGTCCCTTATTGAATAAATAATCCTGTCCGCTGGGGCAATATCTTCCGATTGGGCGATTATCATTCCCCCGATTGTCTCCATCTGTTGTTTTATTTCGCTGTGCGATAAATTCACCTTGTAACCAATTATTGATTCAAGCTTATCAATTGTTCCGCCTGTATGACCAAGCCCGCGTCCAGAAATCATTGGAACTGCCAAATCGAACGAAATCAAAATTGGGAGTAAATTTAGTGATATTTTGTCGCCAACTCCGCCTGTTGAATGCTTGTCTACAACAGGTTTGCCAATATAATGGAAATCGAGTTGCCTGCCCGAATCGAGCATCGCTTGCGTAAGTGCAAATGTTTCATTCTCAGACATCCCATTGATACAAATTGCCATCAATAGTGCGGCAATTTGCTCACGAGAAATGCTACCATCGGTTGTAGCTTGAACAAAAAATGAGATTTCCTCTTGCGTTAATTCGAAATTATCTCTTTTTTTCTGTAAAATTTTATAAATGTTCATAAATAACCTATTATGACTTGAATAATTGTTCAAAAAAAATTAAATTGCAAAAAATTAGTTGAACTACAATTTACGTAATAATAATGCACTACGCAATACCAATCGGACAAAGTTTGAGAAAGTTTATCAAAACGCTCCATCATAAGCAAACACGCGACGAACGCGGTTTATTCGTTGCAGAAGGCGAAAAACTTGTCGAAGAGCTTCTGAAAAGTTCATTCCAGGCAGAATTCATCGTTGTTCGCGAATCAGCTTCCAGCAATATTATCGATTTAGCTGATAAATTCAACGAAAGAGGAATTGCTGTCTATACAGCTCCCAAGCATCAATTCGACCAGCTCTGCGACACAAAAACTCCACAGGGAATTTTAGCAGTCGTTAATACTCGCGAACAGAAAGTTTTGCCCAAAGAATCTTTTATTGCTCTTGATGGAGTTTCTGACCCCGGAAATTTAGGAACCATTATTCGTTCAGCCGATTGGTTCGGTATTAAACAAGTTATTATCGGAAACGCCGGTGTAGATGGGCTTAACCCCAAAACAGTTCGCTCGACAATGGGTTCTATTTTTCGGATAAATGTTATCTATACCGATAATTTAGTCGAATTTTTGAGAAAGCATTTCCCAAAAGTCAAAATCTTTGGTGCTGATATTGCATCAGACAACTTAATCGATTCAATAAAACACCCGAAGCAATTTGGTTTGGTTTTCGGAAATGAATCGCAGGGAATTTCTTCCGAAGTTAAAGATATTTTATGTTCTACTTTCAAAATACCGGGCTTCGGGCAAGCAGAATCGCTTAATGTTTCTGTTTCGGTTGGTATTTCTCTCTATCATTTCACAAAATAAGGATTATCTATGATTCAAGCAATTCGAGGCACAAAGGACATTCTCCCCGATACAATTTCCCATTGGTATTATGTAGAAGAAACAGCAAGAAAAGTATCCGAACTTTTTGGATATAAAGAAATTCGCACTCCCATTTTCGAAAAAACTGAGGTTTTCGCTCGTGGAGTTGGAGAGCAAACCGACATTGTCAACAAAGAAATGTATACTTTCACAGACCGTGGTGGTGATTCAATAACTTTACGTCCCGAAATGACAGCTGCTCTTGTTCGTGCTGTTATCCAAAACTCACTTGTTCAGCAGCAGGCAATCTCCCGATTGTGGTATTTCGGTGCTTTTTTCCGTTACGAACGCCCACAAAAAGGTCGTTTGCGCCAATTTCATCAATTCGGTGCCGAGTGCATTTCTTCGCCATATCCCGAAAGCGATGCCGAGATAATTCATCTTGCCGCAACATTTTGCAAAGCACTCGGTATTCAGGATTATCTGCTTCTAATTAATACATTAGGCAATGAAAATTCCCGTTCCGAATATAGAAAAGTTTTAGTTGATTACCTTTCAGCCAACAAAAATCATCTCTCATCTGAAAGCAAAAATAGGCTGGAAACCAACCCACTTCGTGTTCTTGATTCAAAAGACGAACAGGATAGAGAAGTTATCTCGAATGCCCCAAATATTCTTGATTGCCTTGATGAAGAAAGCCGTCAGCATTTTCAGAAAGTTCTCGAAATTTTAGATTACCTGAACATTCCATACAAAATTAATTCTCGTCTTGTTCGAGGTCTCGATTATTATAGCCATACCGTCTTCGAACTACAACACAATAGCCTTGGAGCTCAGGATTCTTTCGGTGGTGGCGGTCGGTACAATAGCCTATTTTCTCAACTTGGTGGAAAAGATACCCCTGCGGTTGGTTTTGCAATGGGTGTCGAGCGACTTCTCTTAATTTTGGAAAGCATTGGCAAGCTTCCTGCACCAGATGTATTCGCCGATTACTATATTGTATCTGCAAATTCAGATTATTCAAATATTGCTTTTAAAATTGCCGAAAAATTTCGTTTAAGCGGCAAACGTGTTATCTGTGATGTGCAAAGACGCTCAATGAAAGCACAAATGAGAGAAGCCGGGAAATTGAATATTCCTTATGTAATCATCATTGCAGAGGAAGAATTAAAGCAGAATGCTGTAGTTCTAAAAAATATGAGCGATGGCTCTCAGCAAATTATAGAAATCGATAAATTATAAATTTCTGAGATTTTTTATTGATTATTCATTAATGAGTTCTTGTTTGGAGTAAATTTGATTTGCTTGAAAAATTTACTTATTTTTGCTATTTATTACTTGATTATTCAAAAAATATGGATATTTGTCGCTGGGAAACTATTGAAGAAGAATACGTAGGAAATTATAAAATTTTCGATTTATTCTATTATACGAGAATTCATCCAACCAAAAAAACAAAGTCGAAATTTGTTGCTTTAAAATCACCAAATTGGGTTAATATTCTGCCGATTACATCAAACAAAGAACTTGTATTGGTCGAACAATACAGACACGGAACAGACGCTATTTCGCTCGAAATACCCGCAGGGCTAATCGAAACTAACGAAGAACCTACAATTGCCGCTGAACGTGAGTGTCGAGAGGAAACTGGCTACGTTGGCTTGCGTCAAGCTCAATTGCTTGGCTATGTCGAACCTAACCCTGCTTTTCTTGGAAATAAATGTTATCATTACGTTTGGTTTGACTGCGAACGAAAATTTGCACAACAATTTGATGAAAATGAACTAATTTCTGTTAAATTAGTTCATTTGAAAGAAGTGCGTTCATTGATAGAAAATGGGGTAATTCGCCACAGCCTTGTGCTATCGGCAATTACGTTTTTCAACATTAAATTTGGCGAAATCTGGAATTTTTAATTATGGGAAAAATTATTACCATTGCAAATCAAAAGGGTGGTGTCGGGAAAACGACCACTTCTATTAATTTAGCTGCTTCGCTTGCCGCAAGCGATTTGCCTGTTTTACTGGTTGATATAGACCCGCAGGCAAATGCTTCGGGTGGTATTGGATTTGATACAAAGCAGCTCGACAATACTATTTACGAAGTGCTTGTTAATGATTTGCCACCAGAAGATGCTATCTTAAAAACAGAAATGCCAAATTTAGACCTTCTGCCTTCTCATATAAATTTAGTTGGTGCTGAAATTGAAATGGTCAATCTCGAACGTCGCGAGCTTGTCCTTCGAAACGTTTTGAATAAAGTTCGTGATAGATATGCGTTTATCATTATTGATTGTCCTCCTTCGCTCGGATTGCTCACTCTAAATGCTCTTTCGGCTGCTGATTCTGTGCTTATTCCTGTTCAATGCGAGTTTTATGCTCTCGAAGGTTTGGGGCAACTTCTTAATACTATTTCAATTGTAAGATTGCATATTAATCCTGAACTTGATATTGAAGGTGTACTGCTTACAATGTATGATTCTCGTCTGAGGCTATCCAATCAGGTTGTTGAAGAAGTTCGTCGCCATTTTGATGGGAAAGTTTTTGATACCTTGATTTCAAGAAATGTTAGGCTATCGGAAGCACCCTCCCACGGGAAGCCCGTTCTGCTCTATGATGCAACTTGTTCAGGAGCAGCAAATTATCTCGAACTTGCTTCCGAAATTTTAAAACGAAATTCAATCAATAAATAAAGTTTGAAAAATGGCACAAGAACAAGATAAAAATATTAAAAAGGTTCAAACAAAGCACGGATTAGGTAAAGGATTGGGAGCTCTCATTCCTTCTGTTGAATTCAACAAGGACAAAGGTTTCAAGATAACATCGGAAGCAGAAAGCAAGGAAGAAGCAAAAGGGAGTGTTTCGCTAATTGATATTGACAAGATTAAACGTAATCCTTATCAACCACGACGCGATTTTGCTCCCGAAGCATTGGAAGAATTAAAAAACTCCATCTTGAAACACGGTGTAATTCAAGCAATTTCGGTTCGCCATTCAATCAATGGATATGAACTTATCTCTGGTGAACGCCGCCTTCGTGCCTCAATAGCCGCAGGATTGAAGCAAATCCCCGCCTATGTGCTCGATGACGTAAGCGATAAGCAAATGCTCGAAATCGCTCTCATTGAAAATGTGCAACGCGAAAACTTAAATCCTATTGAAATTGCTCACGGTTACAACCGACTTATCGAAGAATGCAACTACACACAAGAACAAGTTGCCGAACGCGTCGGCAAAGACCGCTCCACTGTTACTAACTTTTTGCGACTATTAAAATTACCTGAAAGCATACAAGAATTGGTTCGCGAAAAGAAACTCTCTATGGGACACGCCCGAACCTTGCTTGCTCTTGATGACCATCTCAAGATGATTGCTGCCTCGAATGAAATCATCGAAAAGGAACTGTCTGTCCGTGCAACGGAAATGCTTGTGCGCGACATTCAAAAAGGTAAGGTTAAGTTCACAGTCGATGGCAAACGCATTGCTCCGCAAAAAGATAAGAAAGACATTTTGCCAAAAGAAAGTGCTCTACAATTAGAAGAAATTGAAAATAGATTACGGCATTTATTTGCTACTAATGTCAAAATTACTCCCAAATCGCAAGAAAGTGGCACTATTGAATTTGAGTTCTACTCTATTGATGATTTTGAAAGGTTAATAGAAATTTTTGAAAACAACGCTAAAAAAGAAAATGAATAAAATTTGCTTGAAAAATACTACTCAAATCAGAGTTCGCTATGCAGAAACTGACAAAATGGGGTTCGTTTACAATGGCAATTATCTTACTTATTTTGAAGTGGGACGTGTCGAATTGATGAGACATTTTAATCTGAGCTACGCTGAATTAGAAAATTACGGTTATTACCTGCCTTTGGTTGAAACACATTTAAAATATGTTAAATCAGCATATTACGATGATTTACTCGATATAGAAGCTTCGCTGGAATGGCATTTAGAACCAATAATTAAGTTCCAATATAGAATTACACGTAATGGCGAACTTATTTGCGAAGGGTATACTGCTCATTGCTTTATGAGCAGAGAGACTATGAAACCTGTTCGTCCACCGAAAGTATTTATCGACGCTATCAATAAAATCACACTTTCTGCGTAATTGCATAAGTTATTTGGATGATTTATGAAAAAAGTAATTATTATTGTTTTTCTATTGATGAATTTATCTGCTTACGCAGAAAATACCCCTTTTAATTTTTTAAGGAATATTGCAAGTGCTCGTGCTGCGGGGCTTGGCGGCAGTTTCGCTTCTGTTGCAGACGACCCAAGTGCTGTTTTCTACAATCCCGCAACTCTTTCGACGATAGAAAGCAATAATTTTTCTTTCAGTTTCACAAAGCACCTACTTGATGTAAATAGTGGCAATTTAGTGTATATACACGATTTTGATAGAATTGGCAGGCTGGCTGGTAGTGTTTCCTTCACTTCTTATGGTTCTTTTGATTATTACGATAGCGACGGCAATAAACTTCCCGGTTCTTTTTCAGCAAATGATTTAATGTTTGGTGTCTCTTACACCAACACTCTTGATACTAATCTATTTTATGGCGTTACTCTAAAATTTGCCTATCTTTCACTGGAAAAAGCATCGACTTCTGCAATGGCTGTCGATGCAGGATTAATGTATTTGCTTCCCGATGGGCGTTCAAATTTAGCTTTTAGTATTTTACACGCTGGAAGTCAGCTTTCCACTCTGGAAGGTCGTAAAGAAAGTATGCCGTTGGACGTTCGAATTGGTGCAAATCATAGATTGCGTGGTTTGCCCTTGCTTGCAAATATTAATTTTCACCACCTTGCCGATAAATCAAAAAACTTTATCAGCAAATTCAGAAATTTCTCTCTTGGCGGGGAAATATATTTAGGCAGATATTTGCAATTAAGAGTTGGTTACAATAATCATATTCGCTCTAAAATTGCCAGCACATTCGATAAAGGTATGACTGGTTTCAGTGGTGGATTGGGTATAGTGCTTGAAGACTTCAATATTGATTATGGCTTTTCTCAATATGGAAATGGTGCAAATTTGCATAGATTAAGCGTTTCTACTCACTTGTAGAATTGCCTTTGCTGTTCTTTGTTATGTCGGACAAATGCAAGAATTGTTATTGAATATTGCCCAAACTACTTAATTTACTTTTATTAAGTTTATACTTTTTTGTAACTTGTATTTTTATTTATGTAAAGTGTAATATTATTTTTTACTTCTTGTTTATTAATAATTATTACGAACAATTTTGAAAAGTAAGTTGGGCAATTTAAAGCGAAAAACTTTTGCAAAAATAATACTAGGCGTGTGTCTGCTTGCATTTGTGCAATCTTTCGCACAGAATTCCAACAAATCAATACATACATACAACACTTTTCTTCCTGTATTATATTTGCTTTCGCCTAATTTATTTTATGCTCTTGGCTACAACTTTGACGACATTGAAATATACAACGCAATGATTTTTGGTCGAGATACCGTCCAGCAAGATAGATTAAGAATTTTAAAAGCCCCAGAAATAGATAGAAACATCTATTATCGCCAAAAATTGCCAAACTATATTACATCAACTGCATTTTTGGATAGCACTCTGAATGAATTCAGATATACAGAACTTTTCGATTCTACAGTCATCAATAATACTTACCCCGTTGATTTTGACCAATTTCTTTTGCAGAGAAAAAATTATCTGCAAAATCAAATCTGGGATTCCCTTACTACAAGTTACGACTTGAAAAGAGCGCTTTCAGGTGGCGACCTTGCAGCAATGATTGGACAATCTACGGGGCTTACAATTCCAATTCCTCCAAGCCCAATTTCAAGTATTTTCGGAAAACCTACCGTTAGCATAAATGTTAATGGCGAAGTGAATTTGAGAATTGGTTGGCGTTGGGATTCTCAAAATTTGGGTACTGTATCATCTTTCGGGCAATCGCAGTCTTCTCCGATATTTCAGCAAGATATTCGGGTTAATGTGTCAGGTCAAATTGGTGATAAATTACGTTTAGGAACAAACTGGAACACCCGCCGCCAGTTTGAATACGAAAATGAGTTTAAAGTTGGTTACGAAGGAGAAGACGACGACATTATAAAAAAGTTAGAGTTCGGTAATATTGATTTTCAAATCCCTTCAACTTTAATTGGTGGTGGTAGTGCTTTATTTGGGGTTAGAGCCGATTTTCAATTCGGACCATTATTCTTGAAATCAGTATTCTCTCAAAGACGTGGACAGAGGAAGTATGTTGATGTCCGTGGCGGTGCAAGCAAGCAATATTTTTCAATACGACCTTATGACTATGCGAAAAATCACTTCTTCTTAGATACTGCTTATTGGGAAGTATATAATGAGTATTTCAGGAATTCAACACCTATTATTCCTAAAAGTGCTGCTAATCTTCGCATAAAGCAAATTGAAGTTTGGGAAGCAATCACTGAAATATCAAATCCGCTTGTCGCAAACGCTGTTGCAATTGCTGATTTACCTGGAAAAAAACTCAGACAAGGCGAAGACTGGACTTCTGCCGACAAAAATAGACCAATTCAGGCGGGTTTAGTCGAACGCGGTAGATTTATTCTACTCGATTCTACTAAATACC
>JAKIZO010000015.1:0-7723 GCA_022707965.1 Bacteroidota bacterium | reverse complement strand
ATCGATTACAACCTTGGCACTCTAACGATTTACAACTTACGGCAAGACCGAACTTATGGTGTGGTCTACCGTATTGAAGGAGAAACTCCCGACCCAAACGACGACATCTATTTTGGTAAATTTTCCGATATGGTTGGCGAACGCGATACCTTAATTCTCAAACTCATTTATCGCCCTAATCTTGTCCCAGGATACAAATTACTTTGGGACAGGCAAATGAAAAACAAGTATTCAATTAATGCTTCAAACGTTAACGTTTCCGAAACTAAAATTGGGATTTGGTATTTCAGGCAAACAAACGATTCCACTGACTTAATCGAAGGTGCAACTGATAAATTAGTTACAATTTTTGGGGTCGACCAGGTAAATAACTCGACTGGTGCTGCACCACCCGATGGGCAATTTGATTTGCGACAACCTTTTTTCGACCCAATTCGCGGTGAAATTACTTTGCCACACGTCAAGCCATTTTCCGATGGTTTAAGGCGTTATTTCCAAAAACTGGGAACACCCGAAATTGCTGAAATATATGCTTTCGACCAGGTTTACGATACTACATACGATGCTGCTCGAAGAAATACAGCAAGGGATAGATTTGTCATAAGCGGTGAAGTATCGGGTCGGCAAACTAATAGAATTGCACTTAATGCTTTTTCGCTTCCACCGAACAGCGTTAGAGTTACCCTTGATGGTGTCCCTTTACGTGAATATGAAGACTATGTAGTGGATTATTATTCCGGTGTTGTTACTATTAGAAACCCTCGTGCGTCGCTCCCTAATGCAAATTTACGCGTCGAATACGAACAGCACGATATTTTCAATGTTGCTACTAAAACACTTGCCGGATTGAGAGCAGACTTGAACCTGTGGAAATCTCGAAATGCTAATGCCGGTCTTGGTATGACTATGATGTATTACGACCAGTCTGCTGTCATTGATAGAGTGCGCCTGGGTGATGAACCTGTTTCTAACTTTATGTTTGGTTTCGATGGGCGTGCCAACTGGAACGCCCCCTGGCTGACAAAAGCACTGGATTTGCTTCCTTTCTACGATACAAAAGCACCGTCCTCGATGTCGCTCAAAGGTGAATGGGCTATGATTATGCCCGAACCAAACAAGCGACGTTCTGAAATTTCATCAGATAATAATTTGCCCGTAGTTTATATTGATGATTTCGAAGGAGCACAACGCTATATTCCACTGGGACTTATTCCTTCTCAATGGCAACATTCCGCACCACCGGAAGATTTTTCCATTGATTCAACCGCGGAAGGTAGAACCAACTACCGTGCTAAAATGTTCTGGTACCAATATTTTATTCCTCGTATTCCAATACGTGAAGTTTACCCGAAAAATAAATCTTACCAACAAGGTAAGATGAATATCAATCCACTTTACATTGTTTTCGAGCACGGGAAACGTGGTATCTATAACAAAAATCCTGAATTTTTGGATGCTATCAATCCTCTATATGACCCGAATAATGATTTCGCTTCTAAACCACAGAACAAACCAAAAATCTGGGCTGGTATGACACGCCTGCTTTCATCTTTTAATACAAATTTTGATAATGAAAATATCGAATACATTGAAATTATGATGAGAGTTGGGCAATGGGACCCTGGAAACACTAAAATGTATATCGATTTAGGGCAAATTAGTGAAGATATTATTCCTAATGGCACCCCCGATACTGAAGATGGAATTACACAAGCAAATCCATTTCCAAATAACATAATTGATCCAGGCGAAGATGTCGGTATTGACGCAATTGAAGACAAAAAAGAAAAAGACGATTATCCCTATCCATTGAATTTGGAAGATGACCCTGCAAGAGATAATTATCGTTTCAACTTTAATAAAAACGACCAGGATAGGGGAGAATCTGATTTTGAATATTATAATAACTTCGAGGGTAATGCAAGTGTTTCGGAATTAGGACAGTTCCCTGATAAAGAAGCAATGAACCCCAACAACGGTTTGCAAATAAATATGGATAATTCATATTTTACCTATGAAGTTGATATTTTGCCCGACCCCAATAACAATCCTCAAATCGTTGGTGGGAACCCCGAAAAAGGCTGGTATTTATACAGAATTCCTATCAGAAAACCCAAATCATTTGTTGGAAATCCACAGTTTTCCAATATTCAGTATGTGAGATTGCGTTTTCAAGGTGGTGTTTTTCGAGGTGAAATTGCAGATTGGCGATTGGTCGGTTCACAGTGGCTACGCTCTCATAATTTATCTGATGTCCCACCAAATGATAGTGTTCTATCAGTCTCTTTCGTGAATTTATGGGAAAACTCAGGCGAACCCGACTTCTACACTATGCCCCCAGGAGTAAAAGCACCAAGATTGCTTAATAATCCCGATCCAACACAAGATATTCGGCTAAATGAACAATCATTGTCTCTTTCTGTTCGTAATCTTCGTTGGGGCGAAGAGCGTATGGCTGTTAGATTTTTCCGTCCAATGGATATATTCTATTACAAGAAACTCAAATTCTTTATCCACGGTGATGGCTCAATGCCATCGAATATGGTTGCTGGTGCAAAAGCAAAAGCTTATGCGTATGTTCGTTTTGGAATAGATTCAGCTAATTATTATGAATACAGGCGTCCTCTGCTTCGGGGTTGGCAGGATATTGAAATAAAATTATCAGAACTTACTGCTATAAAGCAAATTCGCGATACCTCTATGCAGTGGAATAGGCAAGTATTCCCCGTTCCTAATGATCCTCTTGCAACATTTGCTATCAAAGGCAATCCAATTCTTACACGCGTGCAATTTTTCGGTATTGGTATTGCTAACCCATCAGATGCTTTTCAGGAACTTTCCACCACTATGTGGGTTAATGAACTTCGATTGATAGACCCCGAATCTTCAAACGACTGGGCTGGTGTAGCCGGTTTTAATATGCAACTCGCAGACTTAGGCACTATCGATGCAACTTTCAACACGTACCAACCAAATTTCCATAGAATTGAAGAACGTTTTGGGAATAGACTGCATTCTACTAACTGGAACATCTCAATGAATGGTAATCTCGAAAGATTTGCCCCAAAGAGTTTTTCACAAATGAAACTTCCTATTACATGTACACACGCTGAATTCAACGATAAACCTGTTTATCAAGCCAATTCCGATGTGAACCTAAACGAGGCTGCTCGTGCTGCTTATGAACGTGCTCGTGCCGCAGGTCTATCCGAAGAAGAAGCAAATCGTGCAGCACAAGAAGTAAAAACTACTTCTCAATCACTCAAAGTTCAGGATAGCTGGGCTCTCACCGGGGTTCGGCTTGGAATTCCAATCCAACACTGGTTAATTAGCGAAACATTCAACCGTGTTACTATCGGTTACTCTTACGCTCAGGAATTTGAACGTTCTTCTCTATACAGGCAGCGTTTCAACTGGATTTGGCGTTTGAACTTGCAATACGCTTTGCCAATACCCGCATTGCTTACATTTACTCCATTCACCTGGATTGGCGATGCCCCATTCTTTGGAGCATATAAAAACTGGAAAATTAGTTTCCTTCCATCTAATTTTAATGCTGGACTGGATATGTCTCGTCGCCGTGCTACTGAACAATCACGATTTTTGGACTTTCCAAGCCCTGTTATTCGCGATTTCTCTGCAAATCGTACCGCAGGTTTCAATTGGAAACTTATAGAAGGTGGATTGATTAATCCAATAATTGATTATAATTTTGCTACAAACTCTACTCTTGTCCCATTTGAATTAGATGAATTCGGGCGTCAAAGAACTGGTAGCCAAATTGCAAGGCAAATTTTCTCTAAAGAAAAAATTCTTGATTTGGGTAGAAATAACCTGCATTCTCAAAATTTTTCTGTCAATTTTAAACCGATTTTGCCAAAAATTGCTAATATTTCATCATATTTCGATATTTCTGGAACATTTAATACAACTTACAATTGGAATAATCCGCTCCAAGAAGACCCCGCAATCCACGATATTGCAAAATCTGCTGGCTTTTCTAATAATATTCGGGTTAATCAATCCATCAAACTTAAAGCTATGTCCGATGAATGGTTCGGAATTAAATCCCAACCAATTGGTCGTCGATTTGGGCAACCTGATACAAGTAGTTCCAATAATTTAACTGGTGTAGTAAAATTCTTTAAAACAATCTTTTTAGATTGGGAAAAATTAGATTTTACGTTTAACCAAACAAATTCTGCACAAAATCCCGGTGTTTTCGGCGGCACTGGACTTTCGAACGTTTGGGCAAGAAGCTTCTTAGGTCGTCAAAGCCTCGAAATGTTCGGACCATCCACTCCGTACCAATTAGGTTTGGTCAGCTCGCCTCACGGCGATTTTCAAATGACGGGAAGCAATAAATTTCCTTATTTTGGTTTCAAAACAAGCAAAGGTCGCCGTCCACCTAATGCTGTCCTTCAAGAAAATTTTGCTCAAAATTCAACGTTGGAAATGAGAACATCGCGTCCATTATGGGAAGGTGCAACTCTCGATGTTAACTGGAAAACTGCAAAAGGATACAACCGAAATCAAACTGTTGAAACTGATGAATTTGGTCGTCCTCATCCTCGCAACGTTATCGTAACCGAAACATTTAATCGTACTTTTATTACTTTCCCGACTATCTTCGGGTTCAATCCTTTCAATAATACAATCGAACACGTGGTTGAACTTTACAATCAAAGAAAAACCGGAATAATTAATTCAAATCTTGATACTGTAAGCAAAAATCAAAAACTTCTTGAAGCCTTGAACAAATCCTTCTATGAAGGACTTGAAATGTTCTCATTTACAGGTGGAAAAGTTGGTAAATTCTTGCCAAGTCTAAACTATGGCATTCGTTGGGAAGGACTTGAAAAATATGACTTTTGGAAGGATTATGTTAAAAAAGTAACCGTCGACCACGTCTACACTTCAACTTATCAAGAAAGTGCTTCAATTACAGATAACGGTCGTTCCGTGCAAAACCAAATTGTTCAATATGGCTTTAATCCAGTCGTCGGGGTTACAGCCAATTTCGATGAAGATAAATTCGACGGGCAACTCACTGCTAATATTAAATGGGTCTCGCAAACTTCTTATCAATTGAACGCTGCGGGACGCTCGACAATCTCCAAGCAAACAACCAACGAAATTACCGCCCAGGCAAGCTATATGAAACGTGGCTTTGAATTCCCTCTCTTTGGTATTCGTTTGCAAAATGATTTAGAATATAGTTTCCTATTTACCTTTAAAGATAATTCAAATACTACTTTCGATGTATTAGACCGTTCCAGCTTTACTGGCAAAAATAAAAATGGTAGAACTCTCACAGGAAACAAGCAAATCATCGTTGAGCCACGCGCTCGCTATTCGATGAGTAACCGTGTTACCGCTTCCTTATTCTTCCGTTATGAAGGCACTTTCAACGAAGGTGCAGCTCAACCTGGCTTCCATACTACACAAGTTGGTTTGGATATCCGCATTTCAATAGCTGGCGGAAGATAATTCTACTTAATATTATATTTATTCTTAATAATTCCTGATTTTTTTAAATCAGGAATTTTTTTTTAAAATTTATTTCAATTTTATACAATATCAGATTGTTTTGTTCGTTTCTAATATCAGATTTTTTTATCTGATTTAAAAAAGGAGAAAAAATGTTACGAAAAGTCATACAAATCGACGATGAAAAGTGCAACGGTTGCGGTATTTGCGTAACTTCCTGCAACGAAGGCGCACTTCAAATCATTGATGGCAAAGCCCGACTAATAAACGAAATATTTTGCGATGGGCTCGGTGCTTGTATTGGTGATTGTCCCGAAGGTGCAATTACTGTAATTGAACGCGAAGCTGAACCTTACGATGAAATAAAAGTTGTCGATAAATTGCTCAAAGAAAACTCAATCAAAGTTTTAGAAGCCCACTTAAAACATTTAAGAGACCATAATGAAATGACGTACTTCAATCAAGCAATGGAATATTTACAAGAGAGAGGTATAAAAGTAGAACTCGACGACAAAAAACAAGCAATGGCTTGTGGTTGCCCTGGATCGATGGCAAGAGAAATAAAACGACCTAAAACTGAAAAACAGGAAAATAGCACAGAACGAATGCCTTCGCAATTAGAACAGTGGCCTGTTCAACTGCATCTGGTTAATCCAATTGCTTCTTTTTTCAATGGGCGCGAAATGGTAATGATGTCTACTTGCGGACCAATTGTTAATGCAAATGTTCATCAAGAGTATATCAAAAATAGAAGCGTTGTTGTTGCTTGTCCAAAACTTGATAGAACAGACCCATACATCCCTAAATTAGCCGCAATTTTCGAACACAATGATATACCAAGAATTATTGTTGTAAGAATAGAGGTGCCTTGTTGTGGAGGACTTAGCTACATTGCAGTCGAAGCCGCACGAATGAGCGGCAAACAAAATCTAACAATAGAAGAACATACCCTTTCAATAGAAGGTGAACTAATAAACAAACAAATTTTATTTAAAAATTAAGGAGAAAACAAATGTATTGCTATCAATGTGAACAAACAGGAAAAGGCGGTTGCCACACTAATGTTGGTGTTTGCGGTAAAGACAACAAAACCGCTATTTTCCAGGATGTGTTGATGTTTGCAGTCAAAGGTCTTGCTTATTACTTAAACAAGATGAAAGGTAATAGCCTTATTCGCCTTGAACACAAAATTGCTATAATTGAAGGTCTATTTACCACAGTTACAAATGTGAATTTTGATGCTTCACGAGTGAAAGAAGTAACTCGTAGAATTTCAGAAATGATTGATGAATTAAGAAAAAATTATAGTGGAATGGAAGATGTCCCACATATTCGCAAATCTGAAAAGTTTCAGTTTATTGATGATGATGATTTAATGCTGGAATTTGGCGAAACAATTTCAATCGAAAAACGCAAGGAAGAAGTTGGTCGGGCTGTGGCAGGTGTGGAGGAATTAATCATTTATGGAATTAAAGGATTGGCAGCTTATGCAGACCACGCCTATATACTTGGTTATACTGATGAAAAATTGCTTGACGAAATTATCGAAGTTATCGATTTTATGAATTACGAACATACTATTGATGAATTAGTGCCTATGGCTCTGAAAGTTGGAGAACTCAATTATCGAGTGATGGAATTGCTTGATAAAGCGAATACTAACAGTTATGGGCATCCAGTCCCTACAAAAGTGAGAATTACACCAATTAAAGGGAAAGCAATATTAGTGTCTGGACACGATTTGAAAGATTTATACGAATTGCTTAAGCAAACAGAAGGTAAAGGAATAAATATCTATACACACGGGGAAATGCTTCCTGCGCACGGCTATCCTGAACTTAAAAAATTCAAGCACCTTGTAGGAAATTATGGTGGTGCTTGGCAGGACCAGCAACAAGAATTCGACGAATTTCCTGGCGCAATTCTTATGACAACAAACTGCATTCAAAAACCCCGTGATAGCTACAAAAAACGCATTTTCACATCTGGACTTGTTGCTTGGGAAGGCGTCCGCCACGTTAAGAATTATGACTTTTCTGAGTTAATTGAAGAAGCACTTGCTTGCGAAGGGTTTACCGAAGATGGTGAAGAAAAATATACAATGACGGGATTTGCACACAATGCTGTTTTGGGTGTTGCCGATAAAGTTGTAGAAGCAGTGAAAAACGGCGAAATTAAGCATTTCTTCTTGATTGGTGGTTGCGATGGAGCTAAAAGTGGTAGAAATTATTAT
>JAKIZO010000014.1:13776-49253 GCA_022707965.1 Bacteroidota bacterium | reverse complement strand
TGCTCGTCTAATCCTTTTTTGTAGTAAGGTGTTTCGTGTCGCAACACAATTACTTGAGCATAAGGTATATTTTGACGTTGAATATTAGCAGTTTCGCCCATCATACCTTCAAAATAATTGTTAGCATTTTGCTTGTAATTTGACGTTACGAACTTCAAACCCAAACAAAAAATAGGTTTTTTGTTATATGTAACCGTAATATCAATATCCTTTGGATAGTATTTTCCTTCTACAGTAAGTTCTTTTGAGTTTTCACCTAAATAGTGAGTTTCGTAATCTTTCCCAAAGATACTTTGTAAGGTTTCGGCTAAAAATAAATGAATTGGTTTAAGTTTTTCCGTACTTCTCGCACCATACTCCAAGTAGTTTTGAAAGGATTGTGAAAGGGCTTTCAAAAAGTTATTTTCGTTATACATATATTTTGTTTTGGTTGTTTGTTCTTACAATTTCGCCTAACACCCAAATATACGAAATTATAAAAAAAATATTACATTTATTGCGTAAAACTAACTAAATTTATTACCTAAAACGAACAATTGCGTAAAACTACCAATGGACTACTTATCTGAATTTAAAAAAACTTCTGACTATTAAAAGATATAGCTATAGATCGATTAAATCTTATTCCCATGCCTTGAAAACTTTCTTTGATGCTTTTGCAGGTACAGATCCTGCTCTAATTACCATACATCAGATTGAAAATTTTATTAATTCAATGGTAATTGATAAATAAAAAAATAATACACGAATACAAAGTATAGATAGTAATAATGACATTAGACAATGTGCAATATCATCATAAAAGAAAACTTCGGCAATTTACTGAAAATTATAAAGTTAGCTTAGAATTATTTTCCCCTTCCATCTGTGGTAACACTAATCACATCCACCACTTCTGGTAATCAGCCAAATTCTTATTTTGCCACTACATACAGAAACTTCCGCTTCCCGACTTTCAACAATCTTCTATTGTTTAACTCAATTTTTTGGAAAGGGTCATCTACCTTGTTCTGGTCGACAAGCACCCCACCTTGCTCTATTAATCGCTTAGCTTCTTTCTTCGATGGTGACAGCCCCGTTGCAACAAGCAAATCCATAAGCCCCATTTCTAAACTGTCTATTTGCACTTCTTCGATTTCATCTGGCAGCTCCTTATTCTTGAATATCCTCTCGAATTCCTCGAAAGCAGCTTCGGCAGCTTGCTTGCTATGATATAATTCTACTATTTTCATAGCTGTTTCCACTTTTGCATTTCTTGGATGGACTGAACCATCGGCAAGACCTTTCTCGACAGCAACCGCTTGATTTTCAGGGAAAAACGCAGCATATCTCATATATCGTGTTATTAGCGTATCAGGAATGGACATAACCTTGCCAAACATTTCTCTTGGTGTGTCCGTCAGTGCAATATAATTGTCGAGCGATTTACTCATCTTTTCAACCCCATCTGTTCCTTCCAGAAGTGGCATAGTAACAATACACTGTGGTTCTAATCCATAAGCTTTCTGAATTTCACGCCCAACAATTAAATTGAATTTCTGGTCAGTTCCGCCTAATTCCACATCTGCTTTTATTTGTGCAGAATCCATTGCTTGTGCAAGTGGATAAAGCAACTCGTGAACGCTTATCGGTATTCCTGACTTAAATCGCTTAGAAAAATCATCACGTTCGAGCAGCTGAGCAACAGTATATCGAGCCGCAAGCTGTATAACATCGCTAAAACTCATCTTCCCGAGCCAGTCAGAATTATAAACAACTTCCAGATTCTCTTTTTTCAATATTATTGTTGCTTGTTCAAGATAACTTTGTCCGTTAATACGGGTTTCTTCCAGAGTTAATTGAGGGCGGGTTTTAGATTTTCCTGTTGGGTCGCCAATCATTGCAGTGAAGTCACCAATAATAAGTATTGCTTTGTGTCCCAAATCCTGAAATTGACGCAATTTGTGCAATACAACTGCGTGTCCGATATGCAAATCGGGACGGCTCGGGTCTGCTCCTAATTTTATGTTTAATGGTTTATTATTTTTTATGGAATTCTCTATTTTGCGAACGAGTTCGTCTTCGGGAAGCACTTCAATTGCTCCATCGCGAATAATATCCATTTGTTCATTTACACTTGGAAACATTTTCTCTCTCAATTAGTTCAACATTTATTTATTAGATATTCGCTTCTTCAACAATGCAAGTTTTCTCATATCAACAGTTTTATCGGCTTCGTCTACAATTTCAGTGCGTAAAATCTCTTCGATAACATCTTCCAGAGTTACCAACCCTTTCAGTTCTCCAAATTCTCCGAATACAAATGCAATATGACGCCTTTCTTTGATGAACAAATTAAACAATTCATCAAGTTTCATATTCTTTTCTATATGTATCAATGAACGCCTGTCGCAAATTTCACCAACCGTCTTATTTTCATCTACTTTGTAGCCAATTAGTTCTTTCGAATACAAAATCCCAATAATATTGTCCTTTGTGTTTTCAAAAACAGGAATTCGGCTAAATCCTTTGTCCTTTATTTCTTTTAGCAAATTATCGTCGATTTTTCTGTTTGCTTCTAAAGCGAAAATAACTGTTCTTGGTGTCATTATATCGCTTACGGACTTATGCGAAAAGGAGAGTGCTCCAATGAGAAATTTTTCCTCGTCTTCGTCAATATCTGAAAATGGCGAGTCTTCGTGATGCTTGATAATTTCTTGAAATTCTTCTCTTGAATATACCGTTGGTCGCTCTGCCCCCAATATCTTATCCAGAATAAAAGCCATCGGTGCCGCAACGGGATAGAATATCACAACAAAAATCCAAACCACCCAGAAAAACGATGATGTAAGTATAAATCCATAGCGTGCGGCAATTGCTTGCGGAACCATTTCTCCGATTATAAATATTAGCCCTGTTGCTATTAATCCAGCCACAACCCCCGAAGCAATCGAGTTTAAAAATATTGCCAATACTGTATTTGTTGTTACATTTCCCAGTAATAAAGTGCATAGTAGCAAATTCGAACGTTTTCGCAGCGGAAGTACTCTTTTTGCACGGTTGTTGCCAATTTTAACTTTGTTTTCTAATTCCGTTAAGTTTATGCTGAAAAAACCTATCGTAAGTCCCGAGAAAAATGCCGAAAATAATACTAATATCGCTATTATTGCTAATTCACTCATTTTTTTTGATTTTTTAATTAAAACTAAAATATACAAAAAACAAAAATAACAATAACTTTTGTTGTTATGAAAATTCTTTTCAGTTGGGGGAAAATGGTGTTAGTTAAAAAACTTTTTGTTATCATCGAGTGTTCTCAGTTAGAAGGATTAGAATACAATTATAATAAAAAACCTTCGGAAGGTGTAAAACCAACCGAAGGTTCAAAAAAGCACTTTGTGAGAACCACTTAACGCTTCTATTTTAAATCAATTAGCATTGAAAAACGCATTGTATTTGCAAGTGGGTGATTTTCTTCAATTGTATTGATAAAACTGAAATCAATCTTGAAAATATCATACCTTACGCCCGCGCCGAAGTTCCAAAACTTACGATTGCCAAGTCGAGACGGCTCAGTAAAATATCCTGCACGAAATGCAAATAAGTTTTCATACCAGTATTCTGCACCAACAGAAAACTCAACCCCGGGATTCTTCCAGGCTGTAACAAGCGATAACGGCAGCGGGTCTGCACTCAAACTATCACGTTTAACAAGCAACTTTTGAAAATCAAAAGCAATTTTCAAATCATTGAACTCATCTTTGACAAGCTTCCACGCAGCTCCAATTTTCAAATTGGTCGGGAGTGGGTCTGATTCATTAATATAAGTGATTTTAGGACCGACGTTTTGCAGATTAAATCCAAATGACAACGGATTTCGAACACCAAGTAGTTCATAGCCCGATGGCTTGTAAAGCAAACCAAGGTCGAACCCAACCGAATTGCCCGCTCCGGCTTCTCTTTGTCCTTGCCCTACGGGTGCCAGATTAGAACGAATATAGCGCAACTGGAAACCAATTCCTAAATCATTTGTAATTGGAGTTCCATAAGAAAGCCCAAGAGAGAATTCGTTGGAGGTGAATTTCCCGAGCACTCGTCCATCCTCTGCCGTGCGAGTAAATTCCCCCAGGTTCATAAAAATAAAATTGAACGCAACTGTTCCGTCCAGTTCTTCGAAAAATCGTCCAATTGTGCCGTAGCTATAAAACAAATCTGCATTAAATTGAGGTAGCCACGGAGAAAACGAAAGTGCTGTCTGAGTGAAAGGCTTATCACCACTTTCGTTTGTGAAATAGTCTAAGAAAGCAAGTCCCCCAGGGTTCCAATAAATTGCATTTATATCGTCAGCAATTGCAACGCCTGTTTCGCCCATACCGCTTGCTCTTGCATCAGGGGAAATAAGCAAGAAAGGCACAGCCGAACCACCCGCTTGGCTGTACGCGATTTGTGAGCTAACTAAAACACTCAATATAAATGCAAGCGCTGTAATTGCTGTTTTTCTGGTCTTTTTCATTAATTTCCTCCATTAATTTTTATTTAAACGTTTTTTTCTTCAATTTATTTATTGTTAATCAAATATAATACCATTATTTTATTTTTATTCCTAATACACCACTCTTTTCAATATTCCCCGAAATATTCGATAATCTTATATGATAATAATAACTACCAATAGGCAATATATTTCCCCGAACGTCCCGTCCATCCCAGCTTACAATGGTCTCGAACTGTGAAGTCCAGGATTGCTCAATTTCCCTTATTAATTGCCCCATACTATTATAAATTTTCAAAGAAATATTAAATGGTGGTGCGAAATTATGATTGATTGCTATTTTTGCATTTTCCGAAAATGGATTGGGATAAAGCAAAACATTAAAAATTTGAACCTCATTTTCCTCAGGAATACGGAAATATACTTCCGCTTCTCCTGGATTATTGAATACATCCCAGGCACGAACTCGTATTTTGTGCAAACCCGGTGCAAGACCTGTCAGAAAATACTTAATAACACCCGAGTAATAATTTTCAATCGAACTATTAAAATATGGTGTTAGATTTATCGGAATTTGACTGTCGTCTATCCAGCCCTCTATGTTATGTCCGATTCCTAAACCCGTTGAATTAATGCCTGTTTCATCGCTCAATTCAACAATTAGTAGTGGCTCACGCCGAACCATATCACCTGAACGGAAATTATAATTATCAAGGTAAATTTTTACGTCTGGTCCTTTCCCATCATTCTGTGCATTTTCTTCAATTCCATATACTTTTATTGATGAGTAAGAACCCGTAGCTGTCCGGCGGTCGTTCGCAAAAGCATAAATAAAAATTCGGGAATTATTCTCGTTGAAACTTATATCTTTTGGCACAACAAAGCTAATTTTTATTATTCCATCAGAAACTTTATATGCACCACGCGAAAGAGTTGCTCCCTGAGTGGTAAATCTATAGTTTATCCCAAACTCATCTGTTATACTTCTGCTGTCGTCTCCGTCCAATAATGTGAAAATAGCAGTTCCTTGAAAATCATTAATCGTATTGCTTCTAAATTCATCAGTAATTCGAGCAACAATTTCTACTTTGCTTAATGCTTTGATTGTAAAATTATTATGCTCATTAGTGCTTATCCCATTAATGCTGTCAATCACAATTTGAAGCTGTGGAAAATTCAATTTAATTACAGGGTCGCCAAGTATCAGAAATCGTCTCGAATTTTCATCAAAAAAAGTTTGTTTTGCTATAAAAGCAGCTTCTCCAATAGTTGGAAAACTCCCATCTGCTTTTCTGCTGAATAAAGATTGATAATATTTCTGGTTAAGGGCGTGATTTGCATAAGCACCGACTACCCGTGTTGCTGTGAAAACAGATATCGCTCCGCCAGTTTTGCTAAAAATAAGTTCCTCTGCTCCGCTTCGCGGTCCTACCAAATCAAATCGACCAAAATCGCAAGTTGCAGCTGTAACAAAAAACAACTTATCGTAATTCGATAGTTGCGGTATGGTTGTTTCGCGTTCGAAAAATTCCTCGTGAGCAAGCACTCGCGGGTTGCCGTGCCCAATCCAATTGAAAATTAATGCACCTGTTGTATTTGCTGTTGAGATAAATTCTTTTTTCCCGCCTGCAATGCTTTCAGTTGGATATGCCGCTAAATAAACTTTTTTCTGAATAAGTTCTGCTGGCAACTTTGACGATAGTTCTTCCGACTGACGAGTGTGTATATCGCCATCCTGCCCTTTGGTTGTGTAAGAATCATCTGCAACAAGCAATATATTTGTACGCCAGTTGTCAAGCGAGGAATTAGTTTCGTAGTGGATTATTTTGTTTAAGTAAGTTTCGGCATTGTCAGTATTATCGACTGGCACTCTGCCATAAGCAATATCGCAGACCCAGTCGTCCCCATCAACGCAAGCTATATAATCATCTGTTGCCATTGTGCTTGTCTCTGTTACGAAAAAGTCCGATTCTCTGTTCATATACATTGGTATAAATAACGGAGATTTTACCTGTATGTTCCTGTAATCATAATGTGCGTCGCCCCACAATACAACAAATGATGGTTTAATTGATGAATTGTGATAAACAAATGCAATAAAATCTCTAATTGCCGTAACATCTGGGATACAAGATGAAAATTCTTTATAAATGTCTTCAACTTTAACTACCGCTACTTTCAAATTATTCCGCGTTCTGCGATAATTTGCGTATTCATTGGCACTTTCTTGAAATTGAGAATGTGTTATTACAAGAACGTCCACATCGCGAATTGTTCCACGTAAATTTTCAAGAGTAATTGCTTCTATATTTGAAACTGTCTTATATTTTGAGCTGATAAAATACCTTGATGGGTTGCTGTTTTTTTCCTCTTTTCTGAAAATAAACATTCCGCCAGTTTTCGCAAGATTGTCAAGTAGCAGCGGATTTCTTGGGTCGCTTGCGTCAATTCCAATAATGTTACCTGAACTGAAACCATTAATCTGATATTCTGTTATTCCTGATTTTGAAGGGTCAGAAAAAAACGCAATTTCATTATCTATTGGAACAAAACTTCGCGGATAATGAATTTCATAAAAATCGAAATATGGGACTGCCGATGAGTTGCTATTTGAATACTCTATCGTAAGCACGCTTCTATTATCCGTTCCGACCAAACTTGCAGGCGAGTAAAACTGCTGAATTGAACGATTGATATGAACATAATCGCCATAAGTATCATTGAGAACGGTTGAGAAAATCTGAGTGCCTGATTGTTTGTAAACGAACCGTCCCGACGCTCCGCTCTTTGCAGAACGATGTGCTACGGCTATTCTGTATATGATGTTTTCATCTCTTCTTAAATTATGCAGTATATCCATAAATGGTGAAGAAAAGAAGCTGCGCCCCAGATAAGTTCGCCCCGAACCATCGGGATATGGATTTGTAGTCTCTTCGTTCAAAAATATTCTGTGATAGTAATAGTCTGGCTTGTAATTAATATCCACATCAGGGTTTGGCGATACCGAAAAACGCTTTCCTTCTCTACCTCCGTAGGTCAGTAAATAATAGTTGTTGAACGAAAAATCGTTTCTATAATGCACAAAATTTCCATTCGCATATTTAAATCCTTTCGCTCCGTTGCCATAAAAAATAATTGATTCAAGTTCACCGTTCGAATTAGTGTTCACAATTATAGGAATTTCACACATATCGTTTGTCAAACCGTCGGAAACTTTTTCGCTAAGATTATCGCCACCGTGACCATATATTTTTATTGTATTTATGAGCTCTTTTTCAATTCTTATCCCACGTGAAGCGAGTTGAGATGCATCAATTTTGTATAATCCTTCGTCGTTTATTGTTAGCCTTAACCATTTCCCATTGCTAACTTGATTTAAATCAGTTAATTGTTGATTTTGAATGCTTTCCTGCTGTGGTGCCACTACAAACGCACGAGTTTCTTCGTGATTAAAAGTTACTAATGGCGAAAAAATATCTTTTTCAATGCTTTTCGTTAAATGCGAATAAATAAATGCAATCTTAACGATTATTTTTTCGGGAATTTCTATTGTTGAATTGTCCGCATTATAACGAGCAGCCGTAAAAATCACATTCGCAATATTTCTTCTTCTTGATATTCCCTGATACTCTGCCCAAACCCATTCAACTTGATTGCTCTTTGAATATAATTCTTTATTAATTTTAATCTCTGAATTGTTGTCAAATTGGTTCTCAACGGGAAACATTTTTTTCTCGTAGCTTTTCACTCCAATCACCTGAACATCTTTAATTTCATAACCAAATTGCGTAGGAACAGTAATAAGGACATTTTCCACTAAATGCTGCGGTGCTCCAATTTCTTTATTGATATTGTATGAATTATTGATAATTGGTTTGTAGAAAATTTCGCTATCGATTATAGTTTCTTGAAAATCAACTAATTCAGGTCTATATTCAATGATTAATTCATCAATTGAAGAAGAAATTTTAGTGAAATGAGAATGAAGGTCAGTTACTGAGAAAAGTAATATCAATAAAAGCAATGTTATTCTAATATTTCTCATACCTATCGCCACAACAAATAAATCAAAAGTTCTAATTTAAAAAAAATTAAATCAATTATTTTGTATAAAAATCGCCAATAACTCCGCCGTAGGTATGAGAATTAACATAACTCTATTTACAAATATAACTATATACGTCTGAAATTAAAAATAAAAAAACTAAAATAATGAACCAATAGATAAAGACAAAAACAATCCACCAAAAGTTTTAATAGGTTTGTCTTTTATGCTTTCCAGACCGTCGCCTCCGAATGGAATGTAGTAATAGTCAATGTTCACACTTAAATATGAGTTGGATTCCAATCCGAAAGCAGCTCCTATTCCGACATTCCCTCCAAAACGAGTATACCATTTCGCATAACTAAACGCATTGAAAAATTCTCGGTTGTATGGTGTTGATAATATGAACGCAGGTCCAACACCAGCGGAAACGTATGGTCTGAACGATTTATGCAATGTCTCAGAAAACAAATGTCTTGTAATGTTCACCGAAAGTGGCATAAGATATAATCTATTTACCTTATTTGGAATAAATGAGTTGCCCGTAAAATAATCGTAAAATTCAAATTCATCGGTGTTTCTTGCTCCCGATATGAAAAATCTTGTCCCAATTTTCGTAATATCATCTATAAAATATTGATAAAAACCACCAAACCCAAATCCCGAGTTTGAAAATAGCAAGTCAATTCCACCTGCATTATTTAGCAATCCCATTTGCTCGCTCATTGTTTGCAACTTTCTGCCAGGTGTAAAAATGAATGTAGTATCATAAAATAAATGACTATTTTGACTGAAAATTTCAGCCGACGATAGCAGAATTACGAGTATAAATAAATAAAATCTTTTCATTTTTATCTAATAGTGTGTATTTACTAAATATATAACGATTAATTAATAGTTTAAATTGTATTAATTAAGATTTATTCGTAAATTTGAATGTTAAACGATTGATAATATAATAAATTTATTTTTATTGATGAAAATTAACGATATACTATCTATTATCGAAAAATTATTACCTAAATCAACCGCAATTGATGGTGACCGCATCGGACTTCAAGTGCAGAGCGGTCGCAGCGAGATTAGCCACATTCTTGTTACAATGGAATTGTCCGATGAAGTTATAGATGAGGCAATTGATTTATCCGCTGACTGTATTATTTCCTTTCACCCTCTAATTTATCGTCCTCTTACAGAAATTGTTGAAATTGAGCGTGTTGGCAGACTTGTTACTAAACTAATCAAAAATGAAATTGCCTTTATTTCTGTTCACACAACTTATGATGCACATTCAGAGGGAACAAGCAAAATAATTGCTGATTTGCTCGGTTTGCGTGTTGTCTCGTTTCTTGTGCCAACTCCAAACTGTGCTAACTCGGGCATTGGAGTGATTTGCGAAGCAAGACAACCAATGAACGAGCAAGAATTAGTGAAACTTGTTTCAGAAAAATTATTCGCCCCCGTCAAATATACTTCTGGCAAAAAGACTGAAAACATAACAAAAATTGGAATTGTTGGTGGCAGTGGGACATCATTCTTGAAAGATGCTCTTGATGCAAATTTAGATGCCTTCATTACCGCCGATGTTACTTACCACACTTTTCATTCTGTTAAAGGGAAATTGCTGCTTATCGACCCAGGTCATTACGAAATGGAGCAATTCGTTTCTCTTGGTATTGCCCAATTGATTAAAAATCATAGCGATAATTCAGTAAAAATTAGCGTTTCATCTGTGAACACAAACCCTGTTTCATATTACCCCGATAATAACTGGAAACCACTTCAAAATGAATATTTACGAAATGTCAAAATAAATTGGAATAAACAATGATTTCAAAAATTCAATTAATTGCAGCATTAGCATACATCGATAACGAACTTCGATTTCTTCAAGAAGAGTTCGGAGATTTACCCGATAGGGTGGAGGAAAAAAAGAAAAAAGTCGACGAACTAAAATCTATTGTTCAGGAAACAGAAAACATATTAAAAGAAATTCGCGATTTTGTTGCCCATGCTAAAATTACTCTTGTCGAACTCAAAGAAAAAGAGGAAAATTTAGCAAAACAACAATTTATGAGCCGTAACAATAAAGAATTCGACGCAATAACAAAAGAAATTGAACACTTAAAGCAAGAACACGAAAAATTAGCTGCTAAAATGCGTACCGAAGGTGTCAAAGAAGAAAACATTATGCGTATCTTGGAAGACCAGAAAGCACAATACGAAGCAGCACTTTCCGAATTTGAAACTATGAGGAAAGAATTTGAAACTATTTCCGAGCAACAGTCCGACGAAGTAAAATTTCTTCAGAACAAAAGAAAAATCATCGTTTCAATGCTTCCCAGCAATTACTACGAAGAATATAACAGAATTCTGAACTATCACTATGATGCTGCTGTTCAATGCAAAAAAGGTTCTTGTTTAGGCTGCTATAGCTCGGTACCACCGCAAAAAGTTGTTGAAATGAGAAATAATTTAGATACAATATATCATTGCGAAAATTGTGGTCGTATCTTAATCCCTGAAGAAATCCCGTTCGATAATTCTCTCTTAGACATTGAATAACCAATAACTGTAAAAAGCCGCTTTTTTTGAGCGGCTTTTTTACTTTGAGGTTATCTTGCTTATTTTTTATTATAATTCCTTACAGAAAGTGTTGAATATGCATATTCAACATTTTCAAATCCATTTCAAAACAGCAGAATGTCCTTTAATGCCGGATTGTTTTCTTGCTTGACTTTGGGTTATTTGGATACAAATAACCAAATTAACAACCGTTATTTTCAACTCATCTGTATAATGCATTTCTCCTTTATTCAAAACAATTTTAGCGATTTCAACGCAAAGTTTCTTAAATTGATTGTATTACAGCTAAATCGATGTAGAAATACACGAATTTTCATTACAAATAACAAAAAAAACTGCTATTTAAAACAAACCTATAGTATTTTCAATGATTTTAAGTATTTTGGATTTAATTAGATATAGTGAAATATAATAAAAAGTGCAGAAAGAGGGACTCGAACCCTCACGGCTTTAAGGGCCACTGGATTTTGAGTCCAGCGCGTCTACCAGTTCCGCCATTTCTGCTTATTGTTGGTGGGCGCGGAGGGAGTCGAACCCCCGACCCCCTGCTTGTAAGGCAGGTGCTCTAGACCAACTGAGCTACACGCCCTTAAGAATGGAATACAAAATTAAGGGATTTTTTCTTAACTACCAAAGATTTTTTTACAAAAAATTAAAAATTTCCAAGTTCTACGGCTATTTCGCAGAACGGTTTTCTTAATTTACTGTTATTAAATGAATTACCTGCATACGAATAAGAAGCATCGAATGGGAAACGCCAACCAGTTCGGGCTAAAAATTTTAGCCAGGGACGCAGATTATAATATACTGATAAATTTGGCTCAAATGCCAGGAACCAATCTTCTCCATAATCGGGGTTGTAGCCAGGCAATAGATTTTTCTCGGTGGAGATTAAATTATAACGGATATGTCCAAGCGAAAACTTTGTCTGGATACCATACGAAAAATTTTCCTCAGGATTGAAAATGTATTCGAAAGCAGATGAAAAATAATTATACTCGAAAATTGGTCGAGCATTAATACTTGTATCAAGAAAATTCGCTCTAATATTACGCGAAATCATATTGTATGAGCCAATGGATAAATTGTAATTGTTGCCAAAGTTATAAACAATGCTTCCACCCGCCAAAAGCGACGGTTTGTTGCCAATCATTGTAGGGTTGACAGCAAGGTGTGCATAAAAAGCATTTCCCGCAAATGATTGCAAAGCATACAGAAAAATGATGCAGCTAAGAAGCGCTTGCCTCATACTCTTCCATTAGTTTGTGAACAAACAACATAATATCGGTGGTAGTAATTATTCCGAGAAGATTTTTTTGCCAATCGACAACAGGCAAGCAATCAAGTCGATATTTTGCCATAAGCTTTATGGCTTTTGCTACGCTATCCTCGGGGAAAATCACGTGTTCCTGACGAGTGATAATTTTCTGGAAATCAAGGATTTGATTTTGAGATAGTTCGCCTAAATTGTCTTCGGCATCATATAAGTTTCGCAGCGTGTATTCCATAATGTTTCTTTCGGTGATAATTCCAACGTATTTTGTGCCTTCAACAACAGGTAGGTGCTTGATTTTCTCTTCTCGCATTATTTCGTCTGCTCTTTTGATAGTTTCGTTAACATCAACATAAAAAACACCTTTGTTCATTATATCAGCAATTTTAGAGTTAAAACTTTTATACATAATTCACCTCACAAGATTTTTATATATACACAAATGAACAACAAAAATATTTTACTGAATAATAAAATTACTATTTCAATAATGAATTTGACATTTCGTCATTAGTTTTTGTCGTAAAGTGTATGTTGAAGTAATTGGGTTGGTGTATGAGCAATCAAAGCGTTGAGAAATATGAATTTAAAGCAGATATGAAGCAATTGCTTCACATCATTGTTCATTCGCTATATACACATCCCGAAATATTTCTTCGTGAGTTGATTTCCAATGCCTCAGACGCATTAAATAAACTAAGAATATTTAGATTAACAAATTCAGATATTATTTCCCCCGAAGAAGAACTCAAAATTACTATTCAACTGGACAAGGAGAACAGCACATTTTCAATTGAGGACACTGGAATTGGAATGACAAAGGACGATTTGATTTATCAACTCGGTACTATTGCGAGTTCGGGAACACTTAACTTCATTCAGAAGCTAAAAGAACAGAAAGGTCAGCCAGATGTTAATCTTATCGGTCAATTTGGTGTGGGGTTTTACTCAGTGTTTATGGTAACCGATGAAGTTACAATTGAAACTTTATATGCCGAAAGCGGCTCTACTGCCTGGAAATGGGTATCCAATGGAACTGAGGATTTCTTAATTTCACCATCAGACCGCAATAAGCGAGGGACTAAGATTTCTTTCAAGTTCAAAGAAGAATATAAAGAATTTGCAGAAGAATGGAAAATAAAAGAAATACTGAACAAATATTCTAATTTCGTTGATTTTCCAATTTATATTGGCAATGAAAGAGTTAACAAAGTCGAAGCGTTATGGCACAAAAAAAAGGAAGAAGTTTCAGACGAGGAACTATTCGAATTTTACAAGTTTATTGCGGGAGACTATCAACAACCTTTGGGGCATTTGTTTTTGAATATTGAGGGAAATGTTAATTTTAAAGCGATATTATTTATTCCTCAAACACCACCCAACACACTTTTTGGAGACTTGCGAGATAAAACGCTTCATTTATATTCTAATAAAGTTTTCATTCGAGACGATGATAAAGATATTTTGCCTGAATATCTTAGATTTGTCAAAGGGGTTGTCGATAGCGAGGATATTCCTCTTAACGTTTCGAGAGAAGTTGCTCAAAGTTCGCCTGCGATGGCAAAAATCAGGAATGTACTTACAACAAGAATATTAAACTTATTGGAAGAATGGGCTCAAAACGACAAAGAGAAATACTATAAATTCTATAAGAATTTCGGCTCAATATTCAAAACAGGCATAAATACAGACTTCTCAAATAAAAATCGTATAATTGAATTGTTGCGTTTCGAGACTTCTTCCCTGCCACGTGGAGAAATGACTTCACTGAAAGAATATGTTTCGAGAATGAAACCTGACCAAACAGAGATTTATTATATATCGGGTCCGCATCTTGATATTGTAGAAAAAAATCCTAATCTTGAATATTTCAAGAAAAACAATATAGAAGTTTTATTTTTAACGGATACAATTGATATATTTACTATTCCTTATGTTCGTGAGTATGAAGGTAAAGCTCTGAAATCAATAGAAAAAGCGGATATTAAGATAGAGAGCAATTCTAACGATGAAACTAAAATCTCGCAGGAGCAAAAAGATAAGCTTATAGCTAAATTCAAGCAAGTGCTTGGCGATAAAGTTGAAAATGTTGTGCCATCTTCGAGATTAGTTGATTCGCCTGTTACTCTGGTAGTTGGTGAGCAAGGTCTCGACCCGCAACTCGAAAAGATGATGCAAGTATTAGACAAAGACTTCACTGTTTCTAAAAGAATTTTGGAAATCAATCTTTCACATCCAATTATCAATAATCTATTGCGAAAATTAGAAAATGGAAATGAAGCGCTTGTCAATGATGCAATTCATCAGCTTTACGAAGGAGCACTTCTAATCGAAGGATATATGAAAAATCCTGTTGATTTCGTCAAAAGAATGAACCGTTTTATAGAGGAAGCAACAAAAATTTAATTAATAAATTGGGAAGGATAAGTAATGAAGCTTTCAGAATTTAAATACACTTTGGCAAAAAGTGCTATTGCAAAATTTCCTGCAGACCCACGCGATTCGTCAAAACTATTGATTGTTGATAGGAATTCGGGAGAAATTGAGGAAAAGATTTTCTCTGATATTACATCAACTTTTCAACGTGGCGACGTTTTAGTGCTGAACGAAACAAAGGTATTTCCTGCTCGTTTGTATGGAAAAAAAGAAAAAACGAATGCCAAAATTGAAGTGCTTTTGCTTCGTGAACTCAAAGCCGATGAACGTATCTGGGATGTACTTGTCGAACCCGCAAGGAAAGTGCGAATTGGGAATAAAATTTTCTTCGATTGTCCTAAATTTTATTGTGAAGTAATTGATAATACTACTTCAAGAGGAAGAACAGTCAAATTCACCTACGAAAATGATATTTTCAAAATTATCGAAAGGATAGGCGAGATGCCGCTTCCGGATTATCTTCGCCGCGAACCGACTGAACACGACAAAGAGACATATCAATGTGTATTTGCAAATGACAAATATTTGGCTTCAATCGCACCACCATCGGCGGGATTGCACTTTACAAAGGAATTATTAGAGAAATTATCTCAAAAAGGTGTCAAAATAGTTACTTTAAATTTGAATATTGGACAGGGAATTTTTGAACGCATCGAAGTTGAGGATTTGACAAAACACAGAATGTATTCAGAATATTTCGAAATACCAAAAGAAACAGCAGAAACTATTAATAAAGCACTTAAAAACAAAAAGCAAGTGGTCGCTGTTGGTGCATCTGTTGCAAGAGCTCTCGAATCGAGTGTTTTGACCACAGGCGCTGTGAAACCAAATAAGGGATGGACTGATAAATTCATATATCCACCTTATGAATTCAAAATTGTAACACGGTTGATTACAAATTTCCACATGCCAGCAAGCCCATCTTTGTTGCTTACAGCTGCTTTTGCGGGACGTGATATAATGTTCAAAGCATATAAACGCGCTGCCAAGAGTGGATACCGTTTCCTATGTTATGGTGATGCATTGATGATAAAATGAGGTATTGCTTTAATGATACGATAGCCAAGACTTTACGATGATTGTTAAAATGGGAATGTCCCAAAAAGAAAAAATACAAATAAAATTAAATTACGGTATTTTGTAGTGGCACTTTTTTTAGTGCCACTACAATTTTTTGGAGACACCTTCTGAAGGATTTCCTCCTTCCGAAGGGTTGCAAAGATTATAATAAACAAATTAAAAAGTGTCTAATTCTCTCTTCTTTGGTAGCCCTCGTAAAAACAAAAGCCCTGGGCTTGCATTGCTCCGGGGCTTTGAGTATTTCTATTATACAGTGGATTAGCGCATTATCACTGCGCGCTCTTTCGTAACACTTACTCCATTGCGGATGATGACTGTTTACTAATGCCGGGTTGGCATTAGCAAGTGCTTCTTTATCTGTCCAACATAGAGTTATTCCCAATTGGCCAACATTTGCAGGAACTGTAATTGAATGAGTATGAGTATTGGATTGAGTAATATTACCTGAAAAATAACTCCCCTGTTCAATAAGTCTAGCTGCTCTAAGCCCATTAATTTTCCCATAACCATATATATAGTCGGGACCAATATTCCCTAAATCTTGAGCGGTATTGCATACAATCCCTTTTATTAAAGCAGCGTCTGGTTTGTCCCCATTGTTAAGATGAATAAATTTCTCATAAAGTAATGCAACCATACCAACAACACCTGGTGTTGCCATAGATGTCCCTTGAGCAAAATCATATGTATTATTTGGATAAGTTGAATAAACACTTTTACCAACCGAAGTTATTTCAGGTTTTAGACGACCATCAACAAGTGGTCCACGACTGCTAAACGAAGTAATAATATCTGTTTTGTCGATAGCTCCAACTGTAAGAATGTTTTTTGAAGAATTTGGATTATCATATACGGTGTTCCAACCATTTATACATTGCAAAGCATCATTGCCTGAAGCAAAAATATGTAAGAAATATATAGAATCATTTGTCAATTTGTCAATTTCTCTTGAATTACCATCATATTTACCCCTTTGCCCACATTGTGATTGAGTCATATATCCATAAGAATTTGAAGTAATCATAATGCCATAATTTTGAATTTCCAGTAGCATTTGGACTGTAAAACTCGTATTATTCCGGGAATATAAGTGAGATTTTGGTGCCATTCCTAAAGAGTTGATATTGAGTCTGCCAGCTCCAATTATCGTACCTGAGCAATGTGTTGCGTGTTCACCATAATTTCCTTGATAAACCTGAGTAACCCGATTATCGAAATCTATATGCTTTCCGATCATTCCATTATCAAAAATTCCAATTTTAACTCCTTCGCCGGTAAGTCCGCCGAGAGAGTTTTCCAAACGAAGAACGTTAGAAACATGGCTTTGCCCAGCTTGATAGTTTTCTGTTGTTAATGGTTTGTTGTCTGTATCAATATACATTACCCAAGGCAAACTTGCAAGTTCGCGTAGTTTGTAAAAACTAATACGAATGTAAAATCTATTAAAGTATTCGTAATGTTCGAGTATTTCAGCATCCATATCTGCTAAACTCTTTTTAGCGTTTCGAAATCTTTTTTCCTTTGAAATACTCAATGTTAAGCTTTACCAATCCTTCATCAACCTCCATCCAGTCTGGAATCCCATCTATTAGTTCACTGCTAATCTTTTTTTCGTACTGGATAGTATCAATTGAGATAATTCCATATTTTTCAAGGTTATCAATTATTGATTTGGTATCAATTAAACAATAGTAAGCATTGTGCGGAACATATTCTAAGAACTTAATTCCTTTTGATTCAATTTCTTCAAATACTGATTGAAGAGGGATTTTACTAAATGTTACTTTGACAAAATACTTTGAACCAGTTTTGTCAATGTGAAGGGAATTATTGTATGCTAATATTCCATTTTTTAAGTTCAATTCAACAGAATAGGATTTAACTGAAAAAAGCAATAATAATACGTAAATAAATATTGTTTTCATAAAAGTTTCTTTTTAATTGCAACAAAATAAAAATAATAATGCATTGATTTTAGCAATGTAAATTAAGACTACTATTACAATCGTTATAATAACACCATAATCTTTGATTCTCGTAATTCTATTATTTTCAATTTGATATGGATTAATATCATCAGGGAAGGATTCGGTTTTAATATATGAATTTAATAAATCTTCTCTCATCTCTAAGTTTTTTCTCAGAAAATTAAGTTCATTATACATAAAATAAGCAAATGTAATAGATAAGATTAGAAGAATAATGTCTGCTCCAATTGCCATTCCCAAAGAATATTTACTTCCTTCACCCAATAACAATGGTTTGATAAAAAAAGCAGAAACAGCAAAGGACGCAAGTATAAACCATTGCAATACCTTGCTAATTCTTTCAATAATAGCACTGATATCTTCTCTGTTTTTTTTATAAACTCTACAAGATGACTAAAAATGTTTTGAATGGTTTCTTGTTTCATTCTTTCTCCAAGTTATTTAAAGTAATTCTATTTGAAAACTATAATTATAGTTTGACTATTAAAATAATGGAAAGGATGCACTATTTAAGGATAATCAATTAAGTTATTAAAAACAAACAAAAAAATATAAGAATAATTAGGAGCGTTTGAATTTGTGTTACTGTATTTTTTCTATAAACAAAGGTTCAATCTCATTTAACAATGATTCAAAACTCGTATATTTAAAATTTATATCTCAGCTTGTTAGCAAATAACGCTCTATCTTTTTCTATCTTACCTATATGGAAACTAAAATGAACAAACTAAACCACAAATCGAGGTTATCAGTACCCAAAAATCTAAGGAGTGTGCTTTAATAAAGAAAAAGAAAGAAAAAAACTCCCAAAAAATAAACCCTCTTCTAAAAAATAAAGATAAAATCAAAAAACAACACATTCCCTAAAAATAGGGTAATAAATTCAACACAAAAAAACAAAACAAAATAATTAGCAAATGATGATTCTTATTGGGTGAATGGTAGGATTTATTTAGCGAACGACATATAAGGTTTTGTGAAAAATCTTATGGGTATTAAAAACAGGTCAGAGCTTAGCTCCGACCTTCTTCTTACATCTTCACAAACATACCCGATGCTATGCCGATGCGGACTAAATACACGCCTGGGGGAAGGTGAGAGACGTCAATCTGAATATTCCCCTCTTTAAGAGGGGTGGCACGAAGTGACGGGGTGTGTGAAACACATTCGCCGAGAGTATTGTAGATTTTTATATCATTCCACCCCCTCAGTCCCCAGCAAGCGGGGGAAATAGGGGGTGGAACTACCCTTTTTATACTTTACTTCAATATCTTTAATATCTTGCTTTCCACATACGTCGGTGTCCTCAATTGCAAAATATATTGTTCCGTGCCTAAGTCCGTTGTGTTTAGTTGAAAAGTATGCGTCCCTCGTATTGGGTTTTCACTTTTCATTACCGTTTTTACTACTTCGCCCATTGTGTTATAGAGCAATAACTCAGTTATACCTTGTTCGATTAGAGATATTTCTATCTCTACACTGTTCTCTGCGGGATTTGGTGCTATCTTTGTAATACCTGCCTTCGACAATGGATTGATTAATCTTGCTCCGCCTTCACGGCATATACCTTTTAACTGGAATTTACCGCTTAGCAAGCTTATATCCGCTTGCCCGCCATTTGCCTTTGCATTCTGTAAGATTAAATCGCAACTTTCTGCATTACCTAATCCAACTACAAAGTCCACTTCTCCCAAAATTTCTCCTGCTTTCTTATTGGCAGGTAAATCCTTTATTGTTACTTTTGCTCGTCTGTCGTCTATTCTTTCCATCTGCAAATTCTTCGTATATAGCAACGTAGGATTAAATTCCATTTCAACATCAATTGTGCCGACTTCAGCTAATTGTAAGTATTCTTCATTATCTAAAATAATTGGAACTTTTATTTCATCCCCGGGATAGCCATCTTTTTCTATTGTTTTTAATTGTGCTTTTGCAGTGAACGTTAACCCAGTGATTTTTACATATTTTGCAAAATTGCAAGTATTGTCTTGAATGGTTAAAATCTCATCAACCTCAAAATCATCTACATTTTTTGAATATGAAATTGTTATTTCTTTTTCTTCATTTGGCAACAAAGTGAAAAATGTATCTGATATTTTCAGATTTCCTGTAACAGATACCGTATATGATGTTTGTACTGTACCTACATTTTTGATTTTTACAATTTTTTCAGTTGATTCTAAGTATTTCAAATTGCCTAAAAATACTTCTGTAGTGCTAAGTGTAAAATCTACATTTTCCTTCCTTGCAGTCAAAGGAATTGATATAACAGTATCAGTAAATGCATTAGATATTATCTCTATATTTGCGAACTTGTAATCAGGTGTCTGAGGCTTGAAAGTAATAGGTATTGATATTATACTATCAGGTTCAATTATCAATGGAAATAGAGCATTCAGCTCAAATTCAGTTGAATTAGAACCTAATATTTTAATAGACTTAATAGCTAAATTACTTGCTCCTTTCATATTAGAAATTTTCAATTCCTTTGTTTCTTCATTGTAACAAAATAAATCAGAGAAATTCTCAATTTGTGTTTGAATTAGCGGATATTTTTTTACACCTTCTCCAAATAACTGAACTATTAATGGGCTTCCTACTCCATTATAATGAAACTCCAATGTTCCACTCGTTCTTCCCGCATCACTTGGACGGAAACGTAAATCCATCGTTTTTGTCTCATTCGGTTGTATTGTGAAACTTCCTCCGCCTGCTATTGTCGAAAAGTCCTTATCATTCGGGTAGCTGTGCCGTGTCTCGGTTATTGTCATTGGAACACTCCCCGTGTTCTTTATTGTGGGAACTAACAAAGTATCTTTTTCTGAGCCTAAGTCGACTTTCCCAAAATCAATGATTTGGTTTTCCAATGCTAACATCTCATTAACTCCTTCACCTCGAATAATATGTCTCAAAGTATCTGACTGTGTAATAATTATTATAGTTGCGGAATGTGGACCAATTCTATTCGGTTTAAAGCGAAGTTCAGTTGAGTAAGTGTTATTTGACTCAACAAAATATTTAGGTAATCCGGACACAAGAGAAAATGCAATTCGGTCTGCTCCTTTAATATAAATGCTATCAACACGAAATTTCCAGTTTCCAGTATTTTTGATGAAATCAGTTACAATAGTATCCTTTGTTTTACCGATAGGGCAGAGACCTAAATCAATGTCTGCGCTTTCTGCTTTAGGCTCAACAATCGAAAATACTTTATTGGAAATATCTTCTTGAATATACTTTTCGGTAATTGTCCAAATCTTCACTGTTTTATCACAACTACCAGAGGCAATATATTCCCAATCTGGACTAAAACATACGCTATAGACCCAATCATTATGACCCAAAAATGAACGTACTAAACTTCCATCACTTACTCGCCATATCTTAATTATTTTATCCAAACCTCCTGCTGCAATATTTTCTCCATCGGGGCTAAAACATACACTACTAACAATATCAGTCTGCCCTAAAATGGCACGTACTAAACTTCCATCATTTACTCGCCATATCTTTATTGTATTATCATCTCCACTCGATGCAATATATTGCCCATTGGGACTAAAGCATACGCTCCGAACCTCTTCATTATGCCCAATCAAGGTTTGGATTAAACTTCCATCGTTTACTCTCCATATCTTTATTGAACCATTGTCTCCTCCCGATGCAATATACCCCCCATCAGGGCTATAATTGATGCTCCAAACATTATTATCATTACCTTTAAAATTACGTACTAAATTACCTGAATTAGTCTTCCATAACTTGATATTTCCAACCCCGCTCGATGCAATGTATTGCCCATCGGGGCTAAAACAAACACTATAAATATAACTACTACCTGCATTAATAGTACGTACCAAGCTCCCATCATTAGCTCGCCATATATTTATTGTTTTGTCTAAGCTTCCCGACGCAATATACTGCCCATCAGGACTAATACTAATACTTCGAACAAAATCACTATGTCCCCAAAGTGTACGAACACTATGTAAATGATTAGCACTTGATAATTGTAGTACCTTAACAAGGCATTGGTTACTCGATGGGCGCGGCACTTTCTTCCATTTGTATTCTAATCCTCGGGCAGTATCAATTTCCTTCCAAGTCTTACCGTTATCTATGCTAAACTCTAATTGTACAAGGTCATCCTTTGGAATACCATCCCAGGTGATTAATGGGTCGATACCTGCAACAAATATCTCCCCACCATTTGGATGAGTTACTTTTATTGTTGGAGGTTGCTTTTTATATTTTGGATAAGTCCCTGCTGCATATAAGTTTATTGGACATAAGTCGTTTACAAATACAAATTTTGAGTAGCTGTAAATTGAGTCAATTGGAAAATAATTAATTGTTAATTCAATACTTTGTCCTTCTGCCAACGAAAATGATTTTGGATTTATATCAAAGAATGGATGTGAACATTTAATATTGGTTATATTAAAATCTCCATTTTTTGCTGTTACTTGTACTGTTGCGGAATGCTGTTTATTTAACTCTTTGTTTCTAAAAACAATAAAACTTGGTTCGAATAGCAATTGTGTGAATGAACTCTGTGGAGGATAATATGCTTCAGAAAAAAATATTCCCTCATTTACTAATAACAAATCCAAATTTTTTTTTGTATTAAAACAAGTGGATTGACTTGCCCATTCAATTGTGCAGGGTTCCCCACCAAGTTCAGTCCATAATATCTGTAGATATATTTTTCGAGCTTGTTCCTTTGTGGATACATATTCGAACCACTGACCACCGGTTTCATTTGACATATCTATCAGACAATCAGGGCACCTCATATTTATTGTTATGCAATAAATTGAAAGGTTTTGAGATTTTGCTTCTGTGATTATCTGGCTAGTATTGGGTTCGAAATTCGGTAAACCATCTGTAAAAAAAACAATTACTCTTTTATTTTTGCCATTTTTAGAAATTAATAATCCACCTGCCATTGAGTCAATCATCGCAGCATTGTAGTTTGTTGTCCCTCTTGCAAACAATGAGTTAACTGCATTAATTAATTTAGTTTTATCAGTTGTAAAATCTTGAATTAAATAATTCATCCCATCAAAAGCAGTAATTGCACAATCGCTTATTCCAAGTGGCAGAGCATCTATCCAAGCTCGTGCTGCTTCTTTTGCGATATGGATATTACCGCTTGCCATCGAACCACTTACATCCATTACCAATACACTCGATAATGCCTCTGGTGGCTTCTGTGCAGGGCAACTGATATCTGTTATTGTTCTTGTTATCCCATTTTCCTTTAACTCAAAGTCCGACGGAGATAGATTTGTAATCTGCTTCCCATCTTTATCAAAGGCAAAAAACTTTGCTCGCATCGTAGGGAAATCCGACGCATCTATATCAAACAACGATATAGATTGACACATTGCTACTCCATAGCAAAGGAAAAGTATTAGCATAATTGATTTTTTCATAGTTTATTCTCCTTCTATCTTTGTCTTCACAATTATTTCTACTGTTCTACAATAAAAGCGACCTTCGGGCAAGTCATTGTTGTAAAGTAATCGCTCTTGTCCCACTCCGATTGATTTTGCATCTCGGCGTCCAAGTGCATCTCGGGTTGCATCTGCTCTTCGTTGTGATAATCTTTTATTATATTCGGGACTACCTGTTCTATCTGTATAACCTATTATCTCTATCTCCGATTCAGGTTTTGTTCTGCTCTTTATGAAATCTACTATTTTCTTGTTCTGTGCTTCTATTGTTGCTTTGTCGAAATCAAACAGTATTAAACTAAATTTCTCTACTTCGTAATCTCCTATTCGATTTTTTCTCTTTTGCTGTATAGATATTACTTCTATCGGTTCTGTTTGTGTTTTTGAAATGTGTATGTTTCCTTTATTATCTACCAATTGTAACTCTGCCATAACTGGTTCGGGATATTTTGGCGTTAACTTCTGATATTGTGCCAATTCCCAATCTATTTGATTTTCGATTTGCCCTTCTTTTTGGTATTCGAATTTGTTGTTTTTGTCGTTCTTCTGATTTGCTACAACTCGCTATTCCTTTAATCCTGCTTCAGCTTCTGCTTCTAATTTAAACCTTACAATCGGTGGATTTGCCGTCCTATCTATTTTTTCGATGAATATTGGTTCTGTTATCTTTTCGTTATCGCTAATTATTTCTACTCGTCTGTTTTCGGCTATCTTATCGGGTTCATTTGTAGGTGTTGAGGCTTTTTGTGGTAAATTTCGAGTTTGTATAGTTATTCTATCATTTGATATTCCCCAAACATTTGTTAGGTAATTTTTTACTTCTTCTGCTCGTTTTCTGGATAATTCTATATTTCCTTTCTCGGCTCCTTGGTCAGAATTACAACCAATTAATGTAATTTTTGCCGTTGGATTTAAAATCATTCGTTTCCCGACTATATTTAAGATATTATAGTATATTTGTAATGTCGAATCATAGAATAGCTTTTCTATATCAAATTCTTTAGTTTCATTTGGGGTTAATCTTTTGTATCTTGTAGGTAATTGTGATGAGTTATCTTCAAAGAAAATGTAAATTTAAGAGTGGGTCTAACCTGTTCGATACAAATTCTTCAACTTCAAATTTGTGTTTTGGTTTTTCTTGTCCGAAATTATCAACGCCAACTGCTGTGATTTTTCCTGCTAATTTATATGTAATTGGTGTTAAAACTGTATCTGTCCTCGATATTATTTCATATTCTATTATCTTTTCATCATCTTCAAACTTATCTTGACTTGTTTTCTCTGTTCCTTTTCTATAAGTAACTTGTGCAATTAAATCACTTGGTATTTGGATTGTATCAATTTCATATTTACGTTCGAATAATCTCGGCTTCGGTGGCTTTGGTATCGGAACATACTTGAAGGCTAAACCTAATCGAAGTGAATTAACTTTCCACTTTGTATTTTCAACCAATTCTGTAATTGGGAAATAATATTGAATTTCGGGAACTGCTCTTAAAGAGTTCGATTTGTTCAATGGGACTTCATAACTTATTCCTCCCGAAGCAAACATCTGAAATGAAGTTGCATTTGGAATATCACCATTGAACTTGTTGCGTGTCCGTAGACCCGTATCATTGCCTAATGAATCGATGAATGTACCTACACCTTTGGGCTTAATAATAGTTTCCACCTGGTCGTATTTGCTTGATATATTCAATCCTAATCGTATTCCAGCATTGACAAAAAAGCCACCAAATGGATTATACATAACACTTGGTTCCAATCCGATATTCGAAAACATTCCATCCATTTTGTGTTCAAATATTCCCGTTGTAGGTCCTGTTTGAGTAATTATTGTTGTTGGTTCCTCATTTTTTAATGTCCCATCAAGGGTTAGCAAACCTAATCTTGATCCTAACCAAAATACATCGCTTAGTTTCATTTCGTATAATATACCAGCATTTATACCCGTTCCACTTCCATCACGAAAATTACGACAACAGTTGGGAATACCTGCAAGTTTATAGAAATCTGCTGTGTGAAAATTTAAATTCAAGCCGCCGTAAATCCCAATTTTATGATTTAAGGTATCTTGTGAATAAATATCTAAAATAGCAAACAAACAAGCGAAAATTAAAACTAATCTTTTATTCATAAATGACCTTAATTATAGTAAGTATTTAATTAATGCTACCTCTGTGAGAAATAATAATTAACAAAATGTTTTTATTCTAAAATAAATGAAAAAAAAGAATAATAAAAGTTACAAAAAGTATTTTCGTAAAATTTGTTTTAGTCCGGACGTATTATTTTACTTACTATATTCATTTGTCTATTAAAGAAATAGCAAATATCAACTAAATTATAAACGAGTACTCTGAAAATATTTTTATTTTACTATCACTGCGCGTTCTTTTGCAACGGTTACTCCATTGCGGATGATGACTGAATAGACACCACCTGGCAAGTCGCTGACGTTAAGCTTCATTACACCGTTCGGTGCTTTCTCGCTTTCGCTCATCATCAGACGACCGTTCTGGTTGTAGAGTTCGACTAAAACACCGTCGCCCAATGCCTTGCCCAATGTAATGTAGAGCTCTGTCGATGCTGGTCGTGGAGTAAGTATTACACCATTTATTGCATCGCTTAGTGTATTCAATGCAAATGTTCTACCTCACCTCCACTCCTTCCTATTCATTCTTTTTCACCTTCATCTCCATACTTCATTGCTCCTCCAAACAAAAACGCTGAGAACTGTATTAATTCTCAGCGATAGTATTTTTTGCAATAATTACTTGCTAAAATATATCCTACATATCTTGCTCTATCAGCCTACGTCCAATGCTAATTGCTCCATCCAGTGCTGAACCTGATGGTTCAATAATTTCAAACTTCCCGTGTTCATTAATTCTATCTTTTAGCATCTGAGCTAATAATGTATTTGCTTCAATAATCCCACCCATCAACGCGACTTTTATTGTCTTAGTCTTAAAATACTTCGATAATGCCACTGGCAGTTCCAGCAAATGATTTGCAGCTCGTGTGATTATTTCAAGACATACTTCGTCGCCGTTAACAGCACATTCCATTACTGCGGGAGTAAGATTATGATACTCAAAAGCTCTGTCCTGGTATGCTTTGACTATTGTTCTTGGTCTATCCATATCAATAATTGGAGAAAATTGCGGAATTTTGGCAGTAAGCTCAGTCGGTTTGCCCCGACCGTCCAGTGCACGAACAACCGCCGTTAAACCTTCGCGACCAATCCAGGCACCGCTTCCTTCGTCGTCAAGTTCAATTCCCCAGCCACCACAACGATATAGTTGGTTTTTCCCAATACGTGCAAGACCAATTGAACCTGTGCCAACAATTGTAATAATTCCGTCACTATTGCCTAAGGCACCTTCTATTGCAAGCTCTGCATCGCTTGTTACAAGTAAATCTCCAAGCTGTATGCTTTGCTGGCGAGCAAGTGTTCGAAGTAGCTGTGCCGCTCTTTTCTTTTCTTCTTCGAGCCATACTCCTGCCAATCCAACAACCACAGCATCTAATTCTGATGTCTCAATTTCTGCTTTGTTGCATAGTTCAAGTATTATATTTAATGTTCGTTCGCAAGCTTCGCCAACTCCAACTGAACCTATTCTTGCTGTGCCACTTGAAGCGTGTGATATCACTTTATCGTCGCGAACCAATACACCTCTTGTGTGAGTTCCGCCGCCATCAATACCGATTATGGTATACTCATTTGTAAGAGCCATATTCAATCCTAAAATATTATCAAAAAACCGAAATAAATGAACAATAATTATGCCATCAAATGCAAACTTATTGAGAATTTTCTGTTAATTTTTCACACCAAATTGTAATTCATACAATTTTCTGTAATATCCATTCTTTTCCATCAACTCCGAATGTGTGCCTTGCTCAACTATTTGTCCCTCGTTGAAAACATAAATCATATCGCAATTAATTATCGTCGACAACCGATGAGCTACAATAATTGCGGTTCGTCCTTCGAGCGAAGTCTCAATTGCTTCCTGCACAATTTTTTCACTTTCAGCATCGAGTGCAGAGGTCGCTTCGTCGAAAATTAAAATTTGCGGATTACCGACAATTGCCCTTGCTACTGCCACTCGTTGGCGTTCTCCACCCGAAAGATTTGTTCCTCGGTCGCCTATTGGTGTATCGAAGCCTAATTCAAGCTTATCTATAAAATTATAAGCATTTGCAAGTTTCGATGCTTCAATTATTTCCTCTGTTATTGTGTGCTCCTTGCCAAACTTGATGTTATTTGCAACCGTATCATTAAACAGCATATTCTCTTGCGATACAACCCCAAAAAGTGAACGTAATGAGGATAATTTGTAATTACGAATATCAACTCCATCAATTAATATTTGCCCCTTCTGCGGATCGTAAAATCTGATTATTAAATCCAGCATAGTCGATTTACCGCTGCCGCTTCCTCCTACAAATGCCGTCTTTTTGCCTTTCATTATCTCTAAGGATACATCTTGCAAAACATACTTATCAGTATATGCGAAATACACATTTTTCACTTCAATTTTATCTTTGAACTCTTTAATCTCCAAATCCCCGTCTTTAACTGACGGTTCCGTATCTAATACCTCAAAAATTCTCTCAGCTGAAACAAATCCACGAGGGAATTGAACAATTTGATTGATTACTGACGCAAGCGGTGCCATTATCGAAAACAATGTGAAAAGGAAAAGCATCAAATCATCGGGCGACATTACCTTTTGGTTGATTTTCATTGCCCCTACTACCAGCACCACCGTTAGTGCAAATATTGCAAAAATCTCATTTATTGCAGGAATAATCGTAACAATCATTTTGTGTTTTACTGCCGATTTCACGTATCGTTCGCTATCTTTTTTAAATCTCTCGTTAGCAAAATTTTCAGCATTATACGCCTTGACAACTCTAATACCCGATATTATTTCTGTGAGAGTGCCCGTATAGTCCGCCAAAGCTTTTTGCATACGAGTAGCATACTTTCGTAAATACTTTTTGGCAGCACGGACAATTCCCAGACTGAATATACTCGATGAAAACGCAATTAATGTGAGTTCAGGCGAAATGCTCAAAAGGAACAGCAGAAAAAATACCACCTGCGAACCTTCCCTCAGTATTATCGAAAACGATGAAATCATCGTCGAATTTACCGCCTGAACGTCATTCGCTATTATTGAAATTAGACTTCCTTGTTTGCTTCGGTTGAAGAAATCAATCGAAAGAGACGTTAGTTTCGCAAATATCTTATCACGTATTGATTTTATAACGCCTTCTTCAAATTTGGACATTACAACTGCATTCCAGTATTTGAAAAAGTTTTTCAAGAAAAATACTGATAATATAATCAGTCCAAATCTAAATAAAGTCCAATATATATCATCAACTATGATTAATGAAAGCAGAAAATCAAAAAATTGATTTTTCAATTGTTCGAGGTATGTTAAATTTTTAGTATTTACAACAGTTTCTGAACTTTCGGTATTAAATAATATTTGAAAAACTGGTTTAATCAGTGCAACCGATAACGTATTGAAAAGCGAGAAAAGAAGATTAAGTATTACTGAATAAACAAGCAGTAACTTAAACGGCTTAATAAAAGCTATTGTTTTTAAATATAGGCTTGCTCTATTTTTATTTTGCGTTTTCATTATTCTTTGAATTTCACTATTGTTACACCTGCACCGCCTTCGACTAACTCACCTAATCGAAAAGATGATATCGCTGGATGCCTCGAAAGAAAATCGTGTATCGTTTGCTTCAATGCTCCCGTCCCTTTACCGTGCAATATTGTTAAATAGTCAATATTGTTCAGTAAAGCATTGTCGATAAACTCGTCCAATGCACGCAAAGCTTCCTCAGCTCGGTATCCACGTAAGTCTATTTTAGTAACTGCATCATACTTAATGTAGTCAATTTGAATAGTTTGCTTTGCTTGTGTGTCTTCTGCAACTATCAATTGAGCATAGGGTAGTTTAAATTTCAGACCGTTGAATTCAACAAGTGCAATTTGTGCTGAATTATCACAATCAATTACAAATCCCACATTTGCAGGATTATCAACAAGAGCAACAAATTGCCCTTTTGCAAGTTCAGATGGGGCAGTGCGATTCGTCTTTTGCTTTTTCTCGATTTTCTTTACCTCTTTTTCAAGAGATTGCTTTTTTTCTTTAAAATCTTGCTTGATTTCAGAGATTTGGCGTTTCTGCTCTTTGATTTCCCGAACTGTTTGCTCAATCAGTGCGTTGGCTTCCTCTAAAATGGACAATGCTTCCGTTTTCGCATTATCTATAAGTTCTTTTCGTTTGATTTTAAGTTCTTTGCTTCGAGCTTCGTAATCTTTTATCATTTTTTCTAATTTAGATTTCATTTGCTCGGCTTCGCTGCGTGAACGAACTGCTTCGGCACGGTATTTCTGCAATATTGCAATGCTTTCTTCCAATTCGGAATGCCTTGTGCCTAAATATTTTTTGGCACGATTGATTACAATTTTCGGCAAGCCGATATTCTCCACAAGCGAAAATGCATAAGAGTTTCCAGGAATTCCCGTCAAAAAGTTATAAGTTGGTTTAAATTTTTCTTCGTCGAATTCAAGCGAAGCGTTTGCAATTACCTTTTTGTTCAATGCATAAGTTTTAAGCGACGATTGATGAGTTGTTGCAACGAAAAATAGATTTAGTTCGATGAATGTGTCCAATATTCCAGCTGCAAGTGCCGCCCCTTCTTGTGGGTCTGTCCCCGAACCAATTTCATCGATTAGCACAAGCGAATATTTATCGCAGCTATCCAATATATTTTTGATTTGAAACATTTGCGAACTAAAAGTAGAAAGGTCGTTTTCTATTGATTGATTATCCCCAATAGTCGAAAAAATCGAACGGAAATTTGTTTTGCACTCTCCAAGCGGAAATATACCTGATAATGCCAGAGCTACATTCAAACCAATGTTTTTCAGTGCCACTGTCTTCCCGCCCGCGTTCGGACCCGAAACAAGATGCCCACGAATTTCATTCGTAAATTCAATTGAAAGAGGAATAACGCTATTTTTGCCTTTTGTTTGAACAAGAATTGGATGACGAATGTTTTTTAGATAAATATAATTGTCCTCTTGTGGCAAAATTTCGGGCTTAATCCCTCCAAATTGCATTGCATAAGTAGCGCGTGCGAAAATCGAATCAATATCTGCTATTATTCGTGCGTTTTCAATTAATTGATGGCTTTCTGTTCCAATTTCTTGCGTAATATTTCTCAGGATACGTTGGATTTCTCTCATTTCTTCATCACGCAAGAGCGATAAATCGTTGTTCAGCTCAATTATCTCTGTCGGTTCAAGAAAAACAGTTGCACCCGTCTGAGATACTCCGTGAATTATTCCTGAGATTTGCCGTTTGTGTTCAACTTTGACGGGAATAACAAATCGTCCCTCGCGAATTGTGAAAAATTCCTCTTGCAGCATTTCGAAATCGGAAAACTGTCGAACTATTTTATTTATCCTTGAACGAAGTCTTGCCGATTTTGTATTTATTTCCTGTCTTATTTGAAATAGTTCTCGCGATGCAGTGTCCTTTATTTCGCCCGTCTCGGTAACTATATCCAGAATATGTTTTTCTAATAATATATTGTCGTAGAGATTTTCAATATATGAAAAAAGCGTTGGGAATTCATCAGATTTTGGCTTAATATACGATTTCAAATTGCGAGCAATACGCAGCAAATCAAGTATTTCAAGCAACTCGGTTGGCAATAGCATCGCATTTTGAATTTGCGATTTATATAGCAGATTGAGACTATCGCCAATACTTTCAAGTGGTGGATTTTCATTCCTGAAAAGCAAGACGAGAGCCTCGTCTATTAATTGATGCTCTCGTCTTAACCTTTCTATATCGTCAGTTGGTTTCAATGCGAAAATAATATTTTTCGCATCTTCACTTTTACAGTATTTAGCAATATATTCAAGAACGCTTCTATATTCAAGTTGCCGTAAAGTTTCGGCAAAAGGGTCAAACTTTTGCTGAACAGGTTCGCTCATCAATTACCTTCCAGAAGCTCTTTGACGATTTTTTGCACCATACTACCTTCTGCCTTGCCTGCAAGTTCCTTCATTGTTGGTCCCATTACCTTTCCCATATCTTTTATGGAAGTCGCTCCGACCTCTTTTATCTTGTTGGCTACATAAGAGCGCACTTCGTCTTCTGTCATCATTTGGGGCAAATATTCCTGAATAATTGCAAGTTCAGCTTCTTCTTTTTCCAGCAATTCGGGACGGTTCGCTGATTTATACATTTCAATTGCATCTTTGCGTTTTTTGGCAGCACCATTCAAGATTTTAAACTCGATTTCAGGAGTAAGTCCTGTTTCTGAACCACTTTTGTTAAATTCAATTATAGCAGCACGCAACGAACGCAAAGCATCAATACGAACTTTGTCGCCACTTTTCATTGCAGCTTTTAGGTCTTCGTTAATTCTTTGCTCCAAATTCATTTATTTATCTCCTTTTTTAACCTTTAAAGTCTTGGAATATTCACTCTGGGTTCCTTCTCCAACTGCTTTTACTCTTACGAACCAATTTTCATTTGGGTCTAAATCAATTACTTCAATTTCAGTAATATCACCAACATCTGCATTCTCATAATATTCTGCAAAACGTGTGAATTTTTCGTCGTAAGCAATATCTAAAATATATTTTTGAATATTAGGCGAGCCTTTCCACGATAGTACGCAACCTATTTCGTGAACATTTTTTGCGGGAAGAAGTTCGGGTGCAGGAATAGCAGTCATTTTCCAGCGTGGATTGCCCGAAAGCGTTGAAGTGATGTAATTTGCAGTTTCTACATTTCCATTAAGTTCAAATACTTGGAAAGAATAAATAGTCGAGGGTTCTAAATTATCAACTTTGCATTCATTTTTTGTTCCGGAATATACGACAAATGCATTATCTCCAATTTTGCTTTCGTTAGCCCCAAATTTTGCGTTTGCAGAATATTCCTTCCCATCTTCCGGCAAAGCAGCAATTGTTTTACCTTTCGATGCAACCACAATACGTTTTTCTCCATTGCCATTCACCCAGATTAGTTCTATGCTTGATTCTGTTGGCTGACGAAATGCAATACCTGATGCTTGCTTGGTCGGTTCTTCAGCTAATGTTGAAAATTTGTGCTGAACTGATGGTTCTCCATTTGCGTCAGGCTTGTAAACAGAGAGAATATATTGTGTTTTTGCTTGCAATCCTTTTAGTGTAAGAGGAATTACCGATTGCATCCCATCAAAAACAACGTAGTAATTTCCTTTAAATGGCTTTATCAGTGAAATATCAACACTTTCCTGCATAATGCTGTTTTGTGGTAAATCTTTTGCACTAATAGCGGCATCATTTGCAGGATGCAAAATCAAAACAGTTCTTTTTGTATCTGTATTGATAATAAATGATGCAGATTTCTCAGTAATTTTCTTAGTTACAATTTCATTTTTTGCAAAAGAATAGTTTATAAGCAACAATAAACCTAATAAATACACACTAATCTTTTTCATAACATAACTTTATTAGTTCGTTTAACAAATAATTAAATAAAAACGCAAGTTAATCAAGAAAATTGTTTTTTACAATAGTTTTAGCAGATGAGATTTGCACCTATTTTTGCAATCAGAAGCACCAAACCCAACTGCAAATATTTCTGCCAAAATATTCGAAACATATTTTCCCACCAGTGTGCATTCTGTATGCTCACTTAATTGGAACTTCTCAATTTTGATAATCTTTGAGTATTTGCTTGCGAGTAAATAATCAATATGCCAGTGTGATTTTTTGTTCCGATTTAGATGGCGATTAATCCGAGCATCGAAATTTCTTCGTGCACTTCCACAATATACGTATATTCCTTTGGGAAACTCGAATGTTCCGATCTTCCCAATTTTAATTTTAACTTTTCTACTAATTTGAATATGCAAACTATAGGTGGAAAAGCTATTTGATTGGACGGTCATAAATTCTATATTTTTTATATAGCTTTCCTTTTACGGTTGTTTGCAAAGCACGGTTCATCATAACATTATCTTCAAGTATCCAGGAAGCTTCACCATAGCGAATTCCGTGCTTTTCAGAACGAACTCCAAGCTCGTAATATAAAACAGAGTCGATACCAGTTTTCTGAAATTCAGGCAAAACGCCTAATACAATTATTCTGACAAGATTTATTTTCTTCCTCTTTGTTAGCAAATGCCAGATTCCCGTGAGCAAACCGCCTGATTTGTTGTATTTGAGACACACATTAATATCGGGCAGTGCAAGCACAAATCCCGCAGGTTTGCCGTCAATTTCGGCAATAAAAGTAAAGTCTGGCTCAGCAATTTGCTTCAAATCCGCAGCAAGAAAATCAAATTCTTCATCTGTCATCTTGACAAATCCCCAGTTGGGTTCCCAGGCTCCGTTATAAATTTCTTTCAGTGTTTCGACATCTTTTCTGAATTGCACTTTATCGCGAAAAGCAACATTTCTTACGGTTATTTTATATCTTTCGCGTATTGCAGATTGCAAACGAATTAACTTTTCAGTTAAATAGTCCTCTTTATCCAGTAGATATGCATATAAATCTTTTGCTTTCGAAAAACCAGCGTTCTCGATTAAAGTAATGTAATATTGTGGGTTGTATGTCATCAATACAACCGGAGGACTATCGAACCCCTCTATTAACAAGCCAATTGTATCATTCAATGAGAGATTAACTGGACCCCGAATTGTATCCAGACCCTTCGATTTAAGCCATTTTTCGGCTTCTGTAAATAATGCATCAGCAACACCCTGCTCATTGATACACTCGAAAAAGCCAAAGAAACCAACTTTATCTTTGTGCGTTGCATTATGATTATCGTTCTTTATTGCTGCAATTCGCCCAATGATTTCTCCGCTTTTGTTCTCTGCAATGAAAAAAGCAATTTCTGAGTGCTTAAAAAATGGGTTTTTCTCAGTATTTAGTGTTTTAAGTTGGTCTGCTAATAAAGGTGGGACAAAGTTTTCATCATTTCTGTAAAAATTCCATTGTGCTTTAATAAATTTTTTGAGTTCTTTTTTGGGGTCAATTAAACGAATTGAAAAATCCATACTTTTACCTAATTAATATTTCTATCCATTTTAATATGATTAATCATATCTACAAGAATCATATCCGAGATTAATGCCATAGCTCGACTTGTTGCTTGTGGAATAGTCTCAACAAAATTATTTATGCGATTAACTCTTTGAGTGTAGGACTTGTTAAATAATAAGTTAAGTCCCGAAAATTCATTGCTTCTTCTATAAAATGAGCAATTTATCGTAATTTCTACTGAATTTGCATCGGGTGAGTTCTTCTTCTCACTATTTATTGCTGTTAAGTTAATTACTCTACCTTCAAGAATATAGTCAGGGTCATTTATACTCGATGCGGGATGAAATCCACCGGAAAAAACTCCATAAGAAGATATGCGTGAAAGCAGAAATCCAGTTGCTAAATCATCGAATTTCGAAATCCAGCGATTGTAATAATATACTTGCACTTTCCTTGTTTGTGCATCTGTGGCAATAATGTGGTCGGTATTAAATTCATCATTAATTGTGATATTTCGCAGCTGAACCGATACAGGCAATGTATCCAGATTAACAAGCATTAATGGCTCGTTTGAAAGCCTATAATACTTTATGTCTGGATATGGTGATTTCAGGTTTATGCAAGATGTAAAAACAAACGCAAGCAACAAGTAAACAACTTTTTTCATTCTGATTTCCGACATTATAAGTATTATTAACACAAAATAACAATATGTGAATAAAATAAAAAATAAAAATGTATTGCTTAAAAATTGAATGGCTAAAATGAGTAATTTGATTTTTGGTATGCAGATAGAGCAAGTTTTGCTTGTGGTGAGATATTTGTTGATGATTTTGGGGTTTCCTTACTACTTGATTTCGAATTGTTTAATGATGCATCATTTTGATTTGAACTCTGTTCTGCTGCTGCTTGTGCTTCTATGCGGCTTGCCATTGCTGCAACTGCTCTATCTTGTGGGGAAGGGTCGGCAGGTGCAAGTGCAGCTCTTTGCACCTGTTGCATTTTTCTGATTGTGGCTTCGGGTGTATCTTCGGGCGAAACAT
>JAKIZO010000014.1:8643-13766 GCA_022707965.1 Bacteroidota bacterium | reverse complement strand
TTCACCGCCAATCGCGTATTGCTTGCCATCGGGTCCCACCTGGTAATTGTAATTTGCTCCACCACGCACAAGACTTCCGCCTGCTGCTATGTGAGCTTGCTCGTGTCGGCGTACTGCTTCGTCCCTGCGTTTCAGTTCCTCAATTATCTGCTTTTCTTTTTCGGAAAGTTCCCTTGATTTTGTAAAAGTATCCTTATTCTCTTTATTTATTTTGATTGTGTTGTTCTCTTGCTGCCTTTTCCCCTGCGAAAAATAATTAATACCGACTTCTTCATTAAAGTCAAAATTGTTACTACTTTTCGATATGTTAATAATATCAATCATAAAAGTAATAACGAAACATTTTTATTTTATTATATACATATTACATACTTACTTCTGCAATTGTTTTTGAAAATTTCTTCCCCAATGTTAAGAAAATAATCAGACACGAAATTACTACTATTAAATTAATCCAGTTGCCAACTGAATATGTTAGATTAAATCCAATTGGCTGCGTTAAAATAAACGTAGTTGTTACAGACGTCATAAATAGTGCCGGAATAGTGGTAATCCAGTGATACGCGCCTCGATATTTAAATAGAAAAACAGAACAAGCCCAAAGAGTAACAGTTCCCAATACTTGGTTGCTCCAGGCAAAATATTTCCATATTGTTGAAAAATCAATGAAAGTGATATATACTGATGCAGCAAACATCGGTAAAGCAATCATCAATCTTTTTATTACTGACCTTTGCTCTACGTTTAGCATATCAGCCAGAATTATTCGTGCTGCTCGAAATGCCGTATCGCCCGAAGTTATTGGGCAGACAACTACACCTAATACAGCCAATACTCCGCCCGCAACACCCATCAAAGTAACACAAGCTTGATATACAACAGTATTAGGACCACCATTAGCCAATGCAGCTGCAAGTCCGACTGTTCCTCCATTGTAGAATGCCATACCTACTGTTGCCCAAACCATAGCAATTAGTCCTTCTGCTATCATCGCTCCATAAAATACTTTACGTGCATTTTTCTCATCTTTCAGGCATCGAGCCATCATTGGCGACTGTGTTGCATGAAATCCCGATAGTGCCCCGCAGGCAATAGTTATAAACATTGTCGACCAGATTGGTATTCCCTTGGGATGCAAATTGTCGAGAGTGAAAGCAGGAAAAGTATATCCTTCGACTAATATACCTATTCCTACTCCAAACACCATTATAATTAGCGCAATGCCGAAAATCGGATAGATTCTTCCAATTATTTTATCTATTGGTAACAATGTTGCAAGTATATAGTAAATAAATATCGCAGCAATCCAAAAATTTGCATTTAGTTGTATTCCTTGATTTGTAAAAATCAGGTTTAATAAATCAGCGGGACCTTTGACAAATACTACCCCGACTAAAATCATCATCAGAACAATGAATACCCGCATAATGTTTTTAATCACATTGCCTAAATAAATTCCGTGAAGTTCGGGAAGACTTGCACCTTTATGCCGCAAAGACATCATTCCTGCTACAAAATCGTGAACAGCACCACCAAATATACATCCAAAAATTATCCATAAATATGCTGCGGGACCCCATAATGCCCCTTGCAAAGCACCAAAAATTGGACCTAATCCCGCAATATTCAATAATTGTATCAGATATACTTTCCAGGTCGGTAATGGCACGTAATCAACCCCGTCTGCTACTGTATATGCAGGTGTTGTATTTTTACTGTTCACACCGATTACTCTTTCAACAAATTTGCCCCACGTAAAATATGCAACAATTAGTAATAAAATTCCACCAAGGTAAACAAGCATTTCAATAAGCCTCCTAATAATTTCGACCACCAAATTATTAAACATTTATTAAATATGAAATTAACAATTAATGAAAAAAATCGAATATTTGTCTGTAAGTCGAGAAATGTACAAAAAATAAAAGTTAATATCCTGCAACGACGCCAAGCGAAATTGATTTGCTCGCACCTGTTACAGAAGGTAGATTCGTTGCTATACCTAACAATTTGCAGTAAGCAAGAAATGCAAAAGCAATTGCCTCTTTTGCACCACTCGGAATACCCAACTCATCAATAATTACTATTTCTGAACTTTCAATTTGTTTCCTGAGAGCTGATAAAATATAAGAATTCTTGGCTCCACCACCAGAAACAACTATTTTATCAACAGGATTTGCGTATAATCTGATGTTTTCAACAATTGCATAAACAGTGAATTCAGCAACTGTTCTTATAATATCGTATTTTGAATATTTACCAAAAAACTTTTGGGTTAAACTAACATTGAAAAGCTCTTTACCTGTCGATTTTGGAGGTTTTTGCCTGATAAAATTTATAGTGATAAGTTCGTCGAAAATTTCGGGAACAATTTCCCCTTGCGATGCTAAAGCCCCGTTTTCGTCAAAATCGACACCGAACAATTTCTGTGCACAAATATCTATTAAGCAATTGCCAGGTCCGCAATCAAATGCAATTACTGCATCAGCAGAACAATTTTTCGGCAAAAAAGTGATATTCGATATTCCACCAATATTTAATGCTATTACGTTTTCATTATCCGATTTAAGAAAATGATAGTCGAAAAATGGCACAAGCGGAGCTCCTTGCCCGCCTAATGCGATATCAGAAGTGCGGAAGTCATATACTACTTTTGTGTTGAGAACAGTTGAAAGGTGTGTTCCACTACCCAGCTGAAATGTAGAAGCAACGCTTTGCCCACAGAATGCTTCCTTCTGAGGATTGTGCCATAGAGTTTGACCGTGGAAACCAACTGCTTCAATATTCGAAATTCCACTTTTAATTTTTGCCTGTTCTATCGCATTGGCAATTTCATTCGTATAAGCAATATTAAGTTGAGACAATGTTTTTAAATCTGTACTTTTATTGGAAATAATATCTAATAATAAACTTCTAAGCTGATTAGAAAAACAAAAGTGCCCCTGCCAGATAAGTTCAAAATTGTATTTATTCTGAAACGAATTAAATTTGCAAATCGCAATATCAATTCCATCAAGCGATGTGCCTGTCATCACTCCGCATATTATTTACCGTTATACTTTTCTCTTAATTTTTCGGCAACGCAAGGTGGGACAAATTCCGAAACATCTTCTCTAAAGCGTGCTAATTCACGTATAATGCTTGAATTGAGGTATGTGTATTTTTCGTGTGGCATTAAAAATACTGTATGCACTTCTGGTGCTAACTTTCTATTCATCAATGCAATTTGAAATTCATATTCAAAATCAGACACTGCACGAATACCACGTATTATCGAAACTGCACCAACCGAACGAGCAAAATCCACCGTAAGCCCACTATGAAAAACCACTTCCACGTTCGTTAAATGCGATAGAGATTTTCGGGCAAGTTCAAGCCTTTCCTCCTCATTGAATAAATTAACTTTTTTTGTGTTTATTGCTATTACTACAATCACTTTATCAAACATTTCGGCGGCACGTTCAATAACATCAAGATGACCGTTTGTGATTGGGTCAAAAGTACCAGGATAAATTGCTATTCTTTCCTTCATTTTCAATCCCCTGAAAGATTTCTTTGACGAACTGCTTCAAATAGAATTACACCTGATGCAACAGATGCATTAAGCGAAGAAACTTTCCCCTGCATAGGTATCTTAACGAGATAGTCGCAATGTTTTGCAACTGATGGCTTCATTCCGCTTCCTTCGCTTCCTATAATTATTGCTATTGGCTGATTGTATATGTTGTCTGTATATAGATTTGTTGCTTTATCGGATGTTCCGATTATCCAGAAACCTGCTTCTTTCAGTTTTTGTATAGCCAGATTTGTGTTCGATACATAAGCAACAGGTAAATACTGCAAAGCACCGGCAGACGACTTCATTGCAACAGGTGTAATTGTAGCCGATTTACGTTCAGGCAAAATTATACCTTTTGCACCAGCACATTCAGCAGAGCGAGCAATTGCACCTAAATTATGTGGGTCTGTAATACCATCCAAAATCACTAAAATAGGATTTTCTCTCATTTTTACTTTGTTAAGCAATTCGCCCAAAGATACGCTTTCAATAATTTCTTGAAACGCAATTATACCTTGCGAACGACTACCTTCCGGACAAACACGTTTTTCCAGAGCATTAAACTTCTTTTTATCAAGCTGGACACACGGAATTTTGTGTCTCCTTGCAGTTGCTATGATTGAACCTATTTCTCTGCTTTGAATTGAGTTAAATGGATAATAAATTTTGCTGATTTTCTCGGGTTGCGACCTTAATGCCTCGCGAACAGCGTTTTTTCCATAAATATATCCTAACTCATCACTCATTTTTATTCTCATTCGTCATACAAAAAATAAAATTAATAATATTTTATTGAATTTGTAACAATAAAAATGGAGAAAAATTTATGCAAATTGAAACATTTCCAAATCCAAGTCCTGGACGCCATTATGAAATTACTCACGTTAATCACGAATTTACTTCTGTTTGTCCTAAAACAGGGCTACCCGATTTCGGAACAATTACAATCACCTATATTCCCGATGAATTGTGCCTTGAACTTAAATCCCTGAAATACTATTTCTTGGAATTTAGAAATAAAGGTATTTATTACGAAGCAGTTACAAACCAAATTTTGGACGATTTGGTTGCCGCTTGCAAACCACTGGAAATGCAAGTCATTAGCCAGTGGGGTGTCCGCGGTGGTATGACAAGCACTATTGTTGCTACATACAAAAGGGACTAATATGCGTATTGCAAAGGAATTTGTTTGGGAGATGAGCCATCGTCTCCCTTACCACGAAGGAAATTGCAAGAATATTCACGGACATTCCTACAAAATGGAACTTTCCCTCGAAGGCGAACCAAATGAAAATGGTATGTTGATTGATTTCTACCACATCGAGCGCATCGTCCGACCAGTTATTGAAAAGCTCGACCATTCTTTCATTGTCGACCGACAGGATAAAGTTATGTTAGATTTCTTAGCCAGCAATAATTTCCGACACTTTGTCATCGATAACTTTACTACTTGCGAAAACATCTCAAAGTTCTTTTCTGAACACTTTCAGCAAGAGTTCCGAAAATTCCCCAATATAAAAAAACTCGGAATTAAAGTATACGAAACAGTCGATGCTTACGCAGA
>JAKIZO010000014.1:5883-8633 GCA_022707965.1 Bacteroidota bacterium | reverse complement strand
ACCTACTTGTAAGCACTCGGATATATTTTTTTTGCACAATCCGGACATATTCCGTGGCTGAATTCAGCCTCGGAATGTTCGTCTATATATTGCTCGATGTTCGACCAATTACCATTTTCATCACGTATTCGTTTGCAAGAAGCACAAATAGGCAATAGCCCACTTAACACTTTGATTTCGCTCTTTGCACTTTGCAAAAGCGAAATAAGTTGCTCGCGTTCTTCCTCAACTTGTTTTTTTAACGTAACATCTTCAAGAATAACATCTATGTATTGAATATCGCCCTTCTCATCTGTGATTGTCCAGGCAGTTTCACGCCCGAAAAATAAAGCACCGTCTTTTCTATACCATTCGCTTTCGAACCCATTGATTTTTTTCTCTTTCTTTAATATTTCAAGAAAATTTTGACGATTTTCATCTACTTCTAATACTTCCTCAATTCTTTTATTCAAAAGCTCTCGTTCAGAAATTTTTAGCATTTCAAAAAACTTGGGATTACCCATTATTAGTCGCCCATCATTTGAAAGTCGATAAAATCCCATCGTTGCGTTATTGTAAATACTTCTAAAACGTTCTTCGCTTTCCTTCAAAGCAAGTTCTGTTAGTTTTCTCTTTGTGATATCCCAAATATATGCTTTTGTCCCTACAACTATTTGCTGATGCATAATTACAGACACATCAGCTTCGACAAATAATATTTTCTTATCTTTAGTTTTAAGTCTAAACTCGTATCTTTCATACGGATTGTTGCCCATAATTCTTTTTTGATGCTTTTCCAGAACTATTGGCAAATCTTTTTCATATACTATATCTTTTATATTCATAGTTATCATTTCGCTTGCTGAATAGCCCGTGATAACACAAAGTTGCTCGTTGAAATACTTTATGTTCCCATCTACATCATCGATAATTATTCCAATGTTTGCTTTTTCGACAAGTTCCCTATACTGCTCTTCGGATTTGCGTAGCGTCCTTTCTGTATTGTATTTCTCCTGGATTTCTACTTCAAGCCGTTCTACGTATAATTTCAGCTCTTCATTTGTTCTTAGCAAATCTTCTTCTATTTTCTTGCGGCTCTGAACCTCGTTTTGATATTGGCGGGTTGTTGCAATTAGTTTACTTACAAAGAAAGACAGCAAATAAGTTAGCAGAAAGCCAATCGATAACTTCATCAAAGAGAAATCAATTCTTTCTGACAAAAAATTCATATAGTATACTGTTACCAATGCAGAAAATGATATTGATAGAACTGTCTGAAAAGAGTTAAGCAAAAATGCAGATACAAATGCCGGTAATACAATTAGAAAAGCAATGGGTTGTCCAATTTGTTCATAAAAAATAAATAACAAAAAAGCATAAACGAGTTGAAAAAAAATCACGAATAGAAATTTTTGTTTTGTTGATAATTTGTCAGCTATCTTTACAATATTTTCGAAATTTAGTAATTTCATTCAATTCGATTAATTTAAGTTAAAATATACAAATATTATTGATATTTTATTGTTTATTTTTGTAAAAAACAATAATACGAAAATTAACGAATGTTCAAAAACATTAATTTAAATTATTATGAACGAAGAAAAATTAAAATACGATGTAAAAAAATACTGGAATAAAGAAACTTGTGGTTCTTGGAGCAGCAACAAGGAAAAATTTACCAAAGAATATTTCGAAGAAATTGAAGAATTCCGATATAAGATTCAACCTGAAATATTTGCATTTGCTGAATTTACCCGCTGGCACGGTAAAAAAATACTCGAAGTGGGTGTCGGTGCCGGCACCGATTTCTTGCAATGGGCAAGAGCCGGTGCAAAGGTTTTCGGTGTCGATTTAACCGAACAGGCTTGCGAGCACGTCCGACACAGGCTTAATATTTATGGCTTTCAGGCTGAAAGTATTCAGGTTGCAGATTGCGAAAAATTGCCTTTTCAGGATAACTTCTTCGATTTGGTTTGGAGTTGGGGCGTTATTCACCATACACCTGATACCGAAGCAGCTCTCAAAGAAATCGTCCGTGTCTTGAAGCCCGGCGGAACAGCAAAAATTATGATATATCATCGGCATAGCGTGCTTGCGTATCTTTTCTGGGTAAAGCACGCCTTGCTTAAGCTTAAACCCTGGCTTTCGCTTTCCAACGTTCTGTGGAATAAAATGGAAAGTCCTGGAACAAAAGCATACACTCGAAAAGAAGCACTCAATATGCTTCGAAAATTGCCCGTTGAAAATATTCAAATCAAAACTGTTCTAACTTATTACGATAAACTCGAACGCTTTAGCCGTCCGATGCAATGGATTGCTCGTAAACTGGCTGTTCTGCTCGGTGGCGACAAAGCTGGATGGTTTATGCTTATTCATTTCAACAAGAAAAAATGATTGCCTCAAAAACAAATTTGCCACTGGACTTTATTCGCGACTTAAAAGGATTTCTCAACTACATATCCTTAGAAAAAGGTTTATCCGAAAATACACGTTTTTCTTACGAACACGATGTTAAAACTTATGCAGAATTTCTCGTTTCACATAACATCACAAGTTTTTCAGAAAGCAACGAAAATCTGGTTACTGAATTTATCGAACTTTTATCTGAAATGGGGCTTGCTGCTTCCTCGAAAAGTAGGTATTTGTCTTCTATTCGTGCTTTGCACAAATATCTTGTTTCAATTGGAAAATCAAAAAACGATTTCACTGATTTAATTGAACTACCTAAAATTCGACGTGCTTTGCCCGAAGTATTATCTTTTGCGGAAGTG
>JAKIZO010000014.1:0-5873 GCA_022707965.1 Bacteroidota bacterium | reverse complement strand
TCTTGTCCCGCCGGTCTACGCGATAGAGCGATTATGGAAGTGCTTTATGCTTGTGGATTGAGAGTTTCCGAACTAATTAACCTGGAATTAAATCAAATTATCTTTGATGCCGAAATTGTCCGCGTTTTTGGAAAAGGTTCAAAAGAAAGAAATGTCCCAATTGGCTCAATTGCTCTAAATTGGCTTAATTTATATATAAACAACGTAAGAAGTCAATTCTATCGGGCAGGAATTTCTGGAAATACTGTTTTTCTCAATCAAAAAGGCAATAAATTTTCACGTATGGGAATATGGAAATTGCTGAGAAATTATGCGAAATTAGCGGGAATTAAAAAAGACGTCCATCCTCATATGTTCAGGCATTCATTTGCCACTCATTTGATCGAAGGTGGGGCAGATCTACGAGCTGTCCAGGAAATGCTTGGTCATTCAGATATTTCAACAACTCAGATTTATACTCATTTAGATAGGGATTATCTTCGTGAAGTTTATCATTCTTTTCATCCTCGCTCATAATTAATTCAAAAAAATGTTAAAATATTAACAATGTTTTGTTAAATTTTACGTAATTAATTTTAGATGTTCTTTTAAATGCTCTCATTAAGAGAGATGTGTTAAACGAATTATTTAGCGAGGTTGCTATGCAAACTAAAGTAACATTCCGCCACTTCAAAGGAAATCATCCTCAATTGCACGAAGAAGCTATCGAACTATCGAAAAGTTTTGAGAAATACCACGACGGAATTATTTCATCTAATGTGGTTTTCGTCAATGATACACTTAAAACAGTAGAATTTACTGTTCATTTGCAAGGTACTACACTTAAAGCAACTGAAAGCAGTGATGATTTTCACAAAAGCCTTCACACAGCAGGAGAAAAAATTATTCGCCAGATTCGCAAATACAAAACCAAGCATTTCGAATCGAAAATTAACAAAAGCACACCTGAATTAGTTATTAGATAATCTTTCAAATAAAAAAGCCCCGCTTTCGAGCGGGGCTTTTGCTTTTTATCCGAACATTTATTTGTTATTGTCAAGCAGCGATTCTGTTATCGATTCAGGTAATAAATCAGCGATAGAAAATCCACCTTCCGATTTTTCAGTTTGCACTTCTTTCGCAGGTCTTCTCTCTTTTGGTTTGGGTTTATTTTCAACTGATATAGCAGTGTTGAAATACTCAGGATTGGGCTCTAATATCATTGATTCTTCTTCTACCGAAACATCGCTGATAAGCACTTCAATTGCTTGACCTACATGGAAAGGAATTCTGTTATTCCGCAACAGGTTCTTCATTTTGCTGCGTGGCATAAATCCATCAACTTCTTCCTCAACTGTAACAACACAACCCTGTGCTAATACTTGCTTTACAACACCATTGAATAACTTCTCGGGAACGAATTTTTCTTTAATGGACTGCCACGGATTTTCCGTTAAACGTTTCAAGGACAAATGCAACGTTTTCTTTTCTTCCGATGCATTTATTACTTTAAACTCATATTCATTATCGATTTGCAAGCAATCAGCAGGGTTTTTAATTCTCTTTGTCCAGGATAATTCGCTCAAGCGAACCAAACCGTCCAATCCTTTCTCAATTTCTACGTATGCACCAAAATTAGTAAAGCGTCTTACGATACCTTTCACAACGGAATCAACAGGATACTTTTGCTCAATACCTTCCCAGGGTGATTTTTCAAGTTCTTTGCGGCTTAATGCAATTTTATTATTTTCTTTGTCTATTTCAATAACCACAGCTTGCATTTTGTCGCCACGCTTAGCAAAATCTTTTGTTGATTCCACGTGTTGCTGTGATAGCCTTGAAATATGTATTAATCCTTCTATACCACCTAAATCAAGGAAAATCCCAAAGCTTGCAACTGATGAGACCGTCCCTTCAACTATATCACCGACTTTAATCTTATTCCATATATTGTCCAGTAATATTTTCTTCCTGCTAACGATAATAGTCTTTCTTTTATCTTCATCTTCTGAAATTTCGTGTATGTGAACCTGCATATTTGTGCCAATTACAGCGGCAAGCTCTTCTTCCGATGGATTTCTTCTAATTCCAAAATGAGATGTTGGCAGAAATAGCGGAATATCGTTATACATTAAACGCAATCCACCTTTAATTCTGCTGGTAACTTTGGCTTCTATTGTATCACCTTTTTCGTAAGCCTCTTTGATTTTCGAAAAATCAGCATCGAATTGCTTTTGCTTTTCTTCGGCACGTTTTTTTGCCTCGGCTGCAATTCGAGCTTTTTCTTCTTCGCTTTGCTCTATTGGTGGAGCCACCTTGGGTGCTGTTTCATCTGAGGCATTACCACTGTTGCTGTCTTTTGCAGGCTCGTTTGCCTGCTCTACCGTTTCAGATGGTATGGTTTCAGATGATGGTTGATTAATAGTTTCAGGATTAGTTACTTCTAATTTTTCATTATTTTCACCGACAACATTTTGATTTTCAATATTAGACATTTGATGCACCCAATTACAAAAAATTCAACAAATTAATTAAAAGATTTTACAAAATAAGATTTACAATATAATAAATTTTTCTATTTCTTTAAAGAACAAAAATTATTTTTAAGAAACGAACATTTGATGTAAAAATACCATATATTTGTAAAATTGCAATTTTCAAAATGGAGAAAAAAATGAAAAAGACACGTTTTTATCAAAAGCATTTAGATGCTAATGCAAAAATGGTATCTTTTGCTGGCTACGAGATGCCTATTCAATACCCAAAAGGAATTATTTTTGAACATAATTTAGTTAGAAATTCTGTTGGTATGTTCGATGTTTCGCATATGGGCGAATTCGAAGTCAGAGGCAAAGATGCTTTGGCTTTTATCCAGAAAATTACTACCAATGACGCTTCCAAATTATCGCCCGGCAAAGTGCAATATTCAGCTATGTGTTATGAAAATGGTGGTATTGTTGACGATTTGCTTGTTTATTGCATCGAACCCGATTTCTGGATGCTTGTAGTAAATGGTGCTAATATCGATAAAGATTGGAACTGGTGCCTGAAAAACAAGGAAGGGTTTGAAGTTGAGCTATACAACGCAACTGATGATATAAATCTATTAGCCATTCAAGGACCAAATTCCCGAGCTACTATACAGAAAATTGCCGATATCGACTTAAATCCTATTGAGTATTATACTTTCAAAATGGGTAAAATTTCGGGCTATGATGCAATCATTTCAAGAACCGGCTATACGGGTGAATTAGGTTTTGAATTTTATTTCAGAGGCGATACCTCAGTTGCCGAAAAAATTTGGGACGATGTGCTCGAAGCTGGCAAAGAGTTCGGATTAGAACCCGTTGGACTGGGTTGCCGCGATACTTTGAGATTGGAAAAAGCTTATTGCCTCTATGGTAATGATATTAATGAAACTACAAATCCAATTGAAGCTGGCTTGGGCTGGATTACAAAACTCAACAAAGGCAAATTCAATGGTAGCGATGTTTTAGCAAAAGTTAAAGAAGATAAGCCAAAAAGAAATTTAGTCGGATTTGTTGTTACAGTTGATAAGTTTATTCCCCGCCAGCACTACAAAATCTTTGCTGATGGAAAACAAATTGGCGAAGTTACAAGCGGTAATCTTTCACCTACACTTAATAAAGCAATTGGTTTGGGATACATCGAAGCTGCTTACAAAGAACCAGGAACTAAAATTGAAATCGAAGCTCGTGGGAAATTTTTCCCCGCAGAAGTTGTCAAACTTCCTTTTGTCGGATAATTTCTTTTACAAAATTTGGGATTGTCTCAAAAGTGCATTTTATAACCTTCGGAATGTTCGCCAACTTTCCGAAGGTTTATCGATATCTTTGTAGGAAATCATCGTTGATATTACCCTACAAATATAAATTTATCTTTTATTTATTTTTTTCTTTTGTAACATTTCTTTGTAAATCATTATCTTTTTACAAAAAATGAATATATTTTAAATTGTTTATTTAATTTATTTTTACTTAATTCGTTTATATCAAATATTGTTAAACATTGACAATTTTTTATTATGAAAATCGAACTCGAACTTGTTAAAAATATGCACTTTGTAGGTATTAGCCCTGATGAACATAAAACTCACTTCGATGCTCTGCCCGAAAGTGGTGGCGAAAATATTGCTCCGCGTCCTATGGAAATAATGCTGCAAGCCCTTGCTGCTTGCACTTCTATGGATGTTGTTGCAATAGTCCGTAAGAAAAGAAAAACTGTCGAAGCATTCAAAGCGATTATTGATGGCGAACGACGCGATAACCACCCAAAAGTATTCACAAAAGTTCATATTAAATATATTTTGAAGAGCCCTGACGCTGAATTGAAAGACCTTGAACGCGCCGTTGAACTTTCGCAAACAACATATTGCCCTGCAATTGCTATGTTCAAAGCTGCTGGATGTGAAGTTTCGTCTGAATTTGAACTTATCAGGTAATTTTGTTCAGTTTTTGATTATTTTTCCGATATTATTTTAAACTTTTAATTAAAAATTTGGACGGCTAATAATTATGGAAAAAACTGCTTTTACAAAGGCAATTAAACAAAATATCGAAATAATCTGCAATTCGCTAAATATTAGTGGCAAAATCTCTATCGATGAACTTTTAGATTGTCCCGATTTGCCCGATGTCTATAAAACTATGATAACTGCTGAACGCGACCTTTGGATTTTCAAAGAGAAAATGAGATTCGAAGCCAATCCTTTTTTCGATTTCTATTCTAAAACAAATCTTTGTTTTGAATTCGAATCGCTTCTCAAACAAATATCAGTTGTTCCTTTCGATAATTTGCATTCTTTTATCGAGAGCTTTGTTAAATTAAGACTGAATTTCCTTTGCCGTCCAAGGACTACATTAAAATACTTTATATTCAGGGAAAGTATGACTATTTCTTACGACCAGTTCTTAAAATATTTAGCTTATTTTTCTGATTATGACTATCTATACCAAAATTTCTACGATTTCGTTGCAAAAGAAACCGAGCAAGGCAAAACAACTATTTCAATTTATGAGTTCGAAAATAGACTTGAACACTTCGACAACACTTTTGTCCTAAATTTAGATGAAAATGAACTTACTAATTTATTAGAACCTATTTTCCAGTTCTTTTCTGACGATACAAGTTTAGTAAAAGCTCCAACAGATGCTCTTATTATGTTTTTCCTTGATAAAAAGCTAAATTATTTAGCATATTTAATTGAAACTCAACATAAGAATAATGAAATTTCACGCTTCGAATTAGTAGAATTGCTACGTAATAATTTAATGAAAGTGCAAACTGCCGAATTAATCGATAATATTTCCGATACTAAAAGCGATGTCGCCGAATTTGTTAATGAAATTGCCGACGAAGTTTATGATAGTCAGCAAGAACAGGACAATTTACTCGAAGAAATTTCACAGATTGACGATACTACTCCGAACGAAGACGATATATTTGTACAAGAGGAACTGTCAGAATTTTCTGATGCTGATATTAGCAACCTGAACAGTAATTTGGACGCTGCTTTTGATAACATTATCGAAAGCGAAATTACTGAAAACTTTGATTCTGAAATCCAGGAGTTAAATGTTGAACAGACAGATACACAATCCTCTGATGAATATGTTTTGTTAGAACTTATGAATGAAAATCTTGACGATAGAACAGATTTACAACTTTCGGAATTAGAAAACGATGTAACAAACGATATCGATGAACATTCATCAATTTCTTTTGACACTGAAATTTTCGATGAGGAACTTCAACTAATTGATACTTTTATTCCCGAAGAGGAGAATTATGAAGTTATCTACGAAGCTGAAAAGCAAATCATTCAAAAAGCAGCTTCACTAATTGCTGGCGATGAGCATTTTTCTGTTGACTTG
>JAKIZO010000013.1:269-51496 GCA_022707965.1 Bacteroidota bacterium | reverse complement strand
CGGTTCGAAGGATTTGTTTGATTATGGAAGCCGACATCGTTTGAGTAATTGACAATATCACCTAAAATAGTAATTTCACGGAGACCATCGCGGTTGCGGAGGCGTCCATTGCGAAAAACGATACTATCGCGAATTATAAGCGGAGCATTTTTCGATAAATCCACATAGCGAGCGTTTCCCGTTCGGTTGTAATTTATTTCAAGCGAGCCAATTACATTAGGCAAGCCCGAACCTGTTTGCTGAACGGCATCAGATGCGGCTCCAATATAGGCAAAATTATTAACTCCAAGACCGTTCCAATCGAAATTGATAATAGAGCTGGACGTTAGTTGCCTGATGTTTCCTTGCGTAGTGGAGTTCTGCACTATACCTTGAACCGAACCGATGTAGAGTTTGCCACCGTTTTTCATTACAAATTGGTCGGTGCGAATGTAGCTTTCGCCAGGCATTACTAATTTACCAACGCCATTAGCTGATTTTTCGAGCAGGACGTAACGCAAATCTACATTGGAAAGGTTGAAATAAACTGAATCGCCGTCTCCAATAATTGCATAATCGCGGGTGGATGCGTTATTAAACCTTGGGTAGTCGTTAACGCTATTTGTTGTTATGGCATAACCTTGCTCGGTGTCCTCATATAGAACAGTAGAAAAAGCCCAGGTATTTGGGTCGGTCCAGTTGCCTGAATTACGTGAGTAGAAAATACGTTCAGAATAAGTTGGAGGGTCTTCCCCAATCATCAAGACAATTGATTGCGCATTAGAAAACTGAGAAGTAACATTAAAAATATTATTCCCACCCAAAGACGGATTATTCAATGCTACATCTAAACTGCGAGTAGTATTATTGCTTGTAGCAATATTTGCTGTTCTCGTCCAAAATCCAGTATTGAGTAGCCTGAAAGCACGATAATTGGTCGGACCAATACCACCTCTTGGTTCATCTTGGGTGAAGAACAATCTAACATTAAGTCTATAATTACCCTGGATATACTGCGGGCTCATTCCATAAGGTAAAGTAACTTCATAATAGCGTTGAATATTTGTATTAGGATTAATACTACTTGGATTAAATTGTGGATGATTACCATCTACAGCTATTACTTCAATTAATCCGCCCTGCTGTCTTTGACCCGCTAAAATAACAAACATAGAGTATTTAGTACGAGTGCCAATCGGAAAAATTCTATTAGAACCAGTTTCGTTTGCACCAATATATCTTATTAATCTACCAAGGACATAACCAACATTCGAATAATACGCACTATCAGCAACACTTAAATCATATCTGAATAATGCATAATAGCCACCTGTTGAATCATAAACAAGTAATCTTTTATTATTTGAAAAGACATCAAAATTAGAATTGTTTCCTATCTTGAACCAAAAAACGGGTGTTCTAATATCAAATCGAGAAATAACATTCCCAGAGCGTTTTGAAAGACTTATTCGATTAAAGACAAGAAATTGCGTTGTATCGAAAGTACCACATATATATTGGTCACTGTTCCCATTAAAAACAACCACACCGTGCCACAAAGTAGTATCTCTTTGGTTCCTTTGTGCTGGAGTAAGAGAATTGAAACCTGATACACTATCAGGTCTGAATCTACCCGGATTAAAAGTAGCACCATTATCGATAACAAAATTGCCGCTAACTTTGGTGATAGCATTTCCGATGTTGGTATTTCCACTCTGGAAGTATAAGCTATCGGTAATGTATAAAATCACCGGTGTTGTCCCTGTTATAGATAGCGTTCCCGAGGGTTTATTTACCCTGAAAGTGCGCATCGTAAGCGGCATTCCGTTACCAGTTTCCTGGCTGCCCGTGCCTGCATAGATGAAGTGCCCGCTATTGTGATTGTTGAAGTTGTATTGGCGTGTCGTTGTCCGTATGCAACCTGTACTGCCTGAGGCGGTAATACCCTGGCTATGCCTGATAGTCAGGGCACCTGCACTATCCAAGCGGAAAGTGCCTGCACCGGTAAGCAGAACCGAACCATTTGCAAATTCGAGATGCCCGCCGGGGAAGCCAGCCCCGCCCGTTTCGACGATAACACTTCTGCCCGCATCGACACTGTGATTGACATTAAGGACTACCGTTTTTCCGTTGCCTATGCGAATATTGTCGCGGCTTTCGGGTGCTCGGGTTGAAGGTTCGGTGCTTGTGTAGCTGGCGGTCGACCACGTGTTTGGATTATTCCAGTTGCCATCGGCAATGGAATAGAGAGTGAAAACACGCGGCTCGCCGATAATAAAGTAATGACCTGAATTGTTGTCCAAATCGCTATTGTTAATCATAACAGTAGAAAGCGGATTGCGAGCACCAAGTTCGACACGGTTCCAACGTCCCGTGTTAATAGTAGTATCGCGGTGATATATTTCAAAATTGAGTGGATTGCCGCGTCCGGTTGTGTCTGCGGGAGTAAAGAAAAATTCTGCGTCGTAGGTTCGAGTGAAGGCAAGAACAAATCTGTTTTGAGTAGTTGTATCTGCATTGATAACCCACACTTTGCGAACATTCCGAGTTGTATCCAGTTCAGGACCATTTGGCAATTGAGTTTGGATAACAGCGCGAGTTATATTTGGAGCAGCTGTATCTACAAGCACATAAGCATCAAGATAGCCAGCAGCACCGCCCCAGCCATTTATCGATAGGTTAACAGGTGCATAATGATTGCCTAACCCAATTGGGAATAGTTTTGAAACAGAGTTCTCGCCAAAAGGCAGTCGCAAACGCCCATCAATATGACCCGGGTTTGCTCCGGGACGAGTAATGGTGCCATCGACAACTATTGGTTTGTTCGGGACAGATGTTGCATTGCGCCCGCTGATATTGCCTTGAACAAGCGTTAAGTTGTTTGTTACTTTAATGAGTGAATCGCCATCTAAAAGCAAATTGCCAGTTGATTTATTAACAGTTAAATTATAAAACGCACCTTTACCATTGTTTATGATGCTTTGATTGCCAACACCGTTGAAATACACACGCCCGTTTTGAGCAGCAAAAGTGCCTGAATTAATGAAGTTGCCACGAATTGCGAGAGCAGTGCTATTTAAATCGCGGAAGGTTGCGGGGTCGATGGTCAGATTGCCATTAATAGTTGTGCTATCAAGATAGTTGACAACGCCGTTGATAGCCGTTCCCTGAATTCTAACATTATTGAAAGCGATGCCGTTGGAAAGAATACTTGTAACTTTGCCGTCCGCTTCAAATGTTACAAGACCGTTTCCCGCGTCGAACTGCCCGCCGGGCTGAGTAACCCACGAATGGAGCAGTTTGATATGCTGGTCGTTTGCGACAAGTCTGCCTGATATCAGAGTGATATTATTGCGGACAAGCATAAAATTATTGGCGGGGTTGGCATCGTTCGGCGGCATAACAATTTTGTCGCCCGCGCCCGCAATATTTAAATTATGGAATTTCAAGCGATAAACTAAATCTGTTGGGGTGGGATAACCCGTGTTAATATTTTGGTTGCCGTTCCCGTTAAAAACAACAGTGGAACCGGTAACGATAAACCTATCAGCAATTGGAGTTGGATGGAACGAAAGAGCAGAAATATCGAGTTCGCCACCTATTCTAATTTCGCCAGTTGGGTCTAATGTAATATAAGTATTTGCAGCACGATTCCCCGTAATTCTGATATTGTGATATTGAGTAACAGCGGGTTCGCCAGGCGATGGACTTCCACTGCTTGGCAAACGGAAGGAGCCAGACCCGTCGAAAACAAGAGTTCCGGCTGTAAATACAGCATTTTTGTATTTAGTTGGGTAAGTTTGCATCACAAAATAACCGCCACGCATAATAATCTGGCGAATGGTTGTATCGGCAGTTTCCCCGTTTGCAGTGAAATTGCCATTCTTGAATAGGTGAAATGTCCCTTGATTGATAACCAAAGAATCTTTGATGAGTATGGATTTTGTAAGCGAGACAGTATCAGTAGAGTTAGTTTTATTAATAATCAGGCTACGGACAATATCTGGGAGCCCGTCGCCCGTAACCTGGTTAGCGTTGCCTATATATTCATAAATTGCGTTTTGCGAGTAGGACCTATTTTGAGTGCGGACGTTTCCAGCATTAGCATTTTGAGTAATACCATCGGGGCTGGAAATGTTTAATTTGCCACCATCTTCGACAAACAAAGAATCGCCCTGCACAAAAGCATTAAACACAGGGAACGAAAGCTGCCCGGATGATTGCACCAGAATTGTTTTTACTTCTGGCGTAGTTGCCGAAACAGAAACATTTCGTCCGTTTCCGATGAACACTTTGTCGTTAATTGTCGAGGGGTAGCTTCCCGCAGGCGAACCGAAGTAACCTTGCTTAGACCAGGTATTCGGGTCGAACCAGTCGCCATCGGCACGGCTGTAATAAAATGTGCTTATTGTTTCTTCCTGACCGGCAGTCCAATCGCCATCAAGCAAAAGGTATGAGCCACTTAATGTATCTTTTTTATTGATTTCATCAATATAAAATCGATTATTTACAGGTTCAACTCCATAACCAGCACCAGGATTAATATAGAAAGTGCCGTTAGGACCGTCGTATGGTCTATAAAACAAAGTTAATAAATACTGATTTTCGACACCTTGAATTTCACTATCGTTGTAATTGAACCTTAAACTATATCCGCCGGGTTGAACGAAAATATTGGCGAAGTCTGTTTTCCAGTATTTTCGCAATGAAACGCCTTGCACTTCAACATTCGGGTGTTCAGCAGCGATGCATCGAACCGATAGATTAGCATTGGCAGTTGTTGTCATCTCGCCAGCTGCGAATACATACCTAACAGGTGAGTAGTTGCGAACTACGGGATTAGCAGTATCGAGAGGCGTCCCAATTGGAAAACGAACGTTTAAATCGGAAGTTAAACTTGTGATAACGGGCAATTTTTTTACAATTGCACCGCTGAGCTGGCGTTCTCCACTGGTCATAACAAATTTTTGCGAATTGAATGGGTCGACAAGCGGGTCGTTTGTATAAGTTGAAGTTGAATCCGGGAAAATATTAGCCCCTTCTTCGATTATCAGATTAGAACGATGTATATTAAATATGTTATTCGAAATGAGACGCAATGAATTCGAAATTGTCAGGTTGCTCAGAAGAGGGGAAACATTTACCATCGAGGTTCCATTTTTCATCACCCAGACGCGTTCGAAAGTCTGATTTGGCAAGCCAGTAATCGAATCCTGCAATTCCCCGAAGAAACGCAAAACACCAAAACCGTTCTGGTTGTAGTTACCCAAGTTTCTGAAAATTCCCGAAACCCATAAATTGCTTGATTGAGAATTATTATGCGACAAAGTAGCATTCGACGCTATTTCTACACCACCATTAATAGAAACATTTGCTCCCGAATTCAGATAAAACACAGCCCCATCTTTCAAATACAATACCTGCGAGTAAGAAGAAATTGCACTGAAAAAGATGGAAACAATGATACAAATTTGTATCAAAGTCTTTTTCATCAATTTCCCTCCCAAGTATCGTTTAATATTTATCATAAAAATTTCTTGTTAATAGTAATAATTAAGGATTTTGACGCGATAGTTCAACCCATTTTGTTCCACTCCATATAAAAGTAATAGTATCATCTGGCTTGTTTGTAGCCCAGGAAGCTGAAAGAGTTTTTAGTGAGAGGTTTGAACCTATCAAAGTTGAATGAGCAGTATTTAATTTATGTAAAATCAAAACTTGACCTGGCGACTGTCCATCAGAAATAGAGAAATTTCCAGATATGTTAAATTTTACATAGGAACGATTACCAACCTGAATAGGCGAGAAAGTAGCAACATCAGGCGGATTTAAGGACAAAGCACCGTTGATATCAGCAGATACCGCCGCATTTTGCTTGCCCACAGCAAGATTTCCGACAGCGACGGAAGAAGTTGTGTCGTTCGAAGCAACTAAATCAGTCCAGGTGTTTTCTTTTCTCACCCTGATATTTTTTGTGGTGTTATCGTAGTACATCATTCCCTCGAAAACAGTTCCCGGAGGATTATTTTGAGGTTGTAGGATTATAGCGATTGGGTCGATATTGCCATCGACTACAAGGTCGCCTGTAACACGCAAGTCCCCATTGACCTGCACTGTGATAGAATCAGGCGAAACATTAACACTTTCCCCCATTCCAATTTTACCGCTGTGAGTAATTCTAAACCGTTCGATAGCGTTTGTATACATTTGAATGTTAAGAGGTTCGTTCTGTCGCAAAATTGCGTGACCATTTTGCTCGATACCGATATCGAAGCCGTCATTTGCACCTCTACCGGTAAGAGTTCCACCAGTGAATTTATGCAAATTAATTTGTGTAGTGCCCATATCTTGATGAAGAGCAGCAGCAGGATTTTCAGTAAAATTGCCTATTGCAATTCCCGAGTTTGTGTTTCTAAGGAAGCCCGAAGCAAGCCAGTTGCCACCACTGAAACGTAAAGTTTGGTTGTCTGAGCCATTCGGAAGCAACAGCAGCGAAGCCCATTGAGGAGCAGAGTTCGCCCCCGTCGACTGCAAAAATTGCCCGTTTGTCCCGAATGGAAGTTCAACAATCTGCCCTGAAATGTTGGAATAGAAAAGCCGCCAGCTGCTTGCATAGAGATTAGTCATTGGGTGAGTGTGGTCTCCTTCGGCAATTGTTCCGGAAGTTAGACCAAAATCAGGTGTTGAAATGGTAAAATTAGGATAAGTGCCTGTAATATTTATCAAACCACCTTGATTAAGAACAACGGTCTGGTCGGGGGCAGTGTTGGTAATTACATTTCCTGTAATATCAATACCTGTTCCTGCGGTATAGGTACCCGAAGACGAAGCTTCGTCGCGCCAGGCGGGGACACCTGCCGCATCTGTTTTCCAAACCTTATTTGGATTGCCGCTGCCCGCAGCAACAACGCCCGCAGAAGTAGCTGAATTTTGTTCAATTGAGATTGTATTACCTGCTCTCGAAAGAGGTGCGTTGAAAGTTAGAGGTTGTTCAATACCTGCCGCTGCGATGGTAATTGAACCCGCTGCGTTTGTAATATTGATATTAGAACCAGCAGTAAGAGTGTTAAGAGCAAATCCTGTTCCATTGCCGATTAGCAACTGTCCGTTTGAAGGAGTTGCCGAAAGCCCCGTTCCACCGCGGTTTATTGGTAAAGTGCCTGAAACTTCTGTTGATGCCAAATCAATACTTCCAGCTGTAAGCAATCCGCCCGCACCCGTTTTTACGATGCTATTTGCCGCAAGAGAGGAAAAAGTAATGTTCCCGGACGAGGAAAGCCCTGTAAGACCTGTGAGCGTTCCCGCAATTGTGCTGTTGCCCGTAATATTGATACCGCCAGCGGAAACAGTTAAAGCATTTGCAAGAGTTAGCCCACCGTTGCTTAAAAAGTTCGTTCCCGAATTACCAATATTAGTAATTAAATTATTGTTCATATTAATATTGCCGCTCATAGTGCCGCCGGCAAGCAAAAGGAATAAATTATCTGTTTCGGCATCGACTATTCTAATCCACGCAGTGCCAGTATAATAGTAGAAGCCTGCGACTGCGTCAGTTTGAAACACAAGCAAGCCTGTTGCAGGCGAAGGAATAGCAACTCGTTCGGCGAGTGTCATTCGTGGGACAAGAAAGCCGAGTTTTGTGGTGAACGACGGAGAAGATACGTCTAAATCTAACAATGCAGAGCTGTGCGGATTAGTTGTCCCAATCCCAACGTTTTGCGGTTGCGACCACAGGCAATTTGTTGCCAGCAGAGCCACCACAAAAATTTTGAATAACCAAATTAATTTTTTAGACATATCTATTTCCTCCGTTCATTTTCTATTTCACCATTACAAAAATACGACTATCAATTTCATAAATTTTAAGTAGAAATACTGATAAATAATTAATTCTTAATAAATGCATCTGTTATAACTATAATTTTGCTTGATAATAACTTAACACTCAAAAAATATACCATATATTTTTTTTGTAATTATATTTTAATCGTTGAAAAAAACTATGAGATTGCAACATTTATTTTTTTGAAATTAAAAAAGTTTTATTTAATTTTTAAAAAAATCTTGTATTGTTGGAAATAATTCGAGCTATAAATTGAAGCGAATTTTTACCATTATTGGGTTATTCTTTTTATTAATAATTATTAATTGTGCTAAAGCAGAAAAGGTATACAAAGCAGTTTTTGATTACGATTACTATCCCTATGAGTTTGCAGAAAATGATACAAGCAAAGGCTTTTTAATAGACATTCTGAAAGAAATTTCCCGCGAAGTAGGAATAAATATCGAAATGCAATCTATGCAATGGGGCGAAGCCCTGAGGCAGTTCGACGAAGGCAAATTCGATATCATCTGTATGTATTATTCCGACGAAAGAGCACAGAAATACAATCTTTCGAATTCTATAATTAATGTAACAGCTAATGTTTTTTATAGAAAAGGTGCTAAACCTATCAAATCGCCAAATGAATTAAACGGCAAAGAAATTCTTGTTGAAGAAGGACCACTGATTAAAGAGTTGGTAAAAAAAGTTGCACCTGATGCTAAAATTATCATAGTGGACAATCCAAGCCAGGCAATTGAATTGATGGTTCGAGAAAAATATGAATATGCTGTTATTCCTAAATTCATTGCTTATTATTATTGTTACAAAAACAATACTGATATTCTTCAGCCAACAGACATAATTATTTACAGTTCAAAAAATGTATTAGCAGTTCACAAAGACAATGTCGAGCTTATCCGGAAAATAAACGAAGGGCTCGATTTAATCCACCATAACGGCCGCTACCTGCAAATCTACAATAAATGGTTCGGCGAAATTGAAACACTCTATGAAAAAGAATCAATTATTGCCAAATATTGGCTTCCATCTCTTATCACTCTTTTAGTGTTGTTTGCTTTGTTTTTGCTGTGGAACTATTCGCTGAAAAAACAAGTAAAAGCCAAGACACAGGAACTCGAAAAGCAGTTTCTCGAACACATTCAATTAGAGCAGCAGCACAAAATGGCTCAATTTGTGATTGACCATTCTATTGATATGATTTTCGGTATTGATAAAGATTCCCGATTTATTTACGTAAATGACGCAGTTACCCACAATTTAGGATACACACGAGCAGAATTGCTTAAAATGACTGTCAAAGACATAGATAGTTCCTTCAAAATTGATAAATGGCAAGAAACATACTGGGAACTAATTAAGAAAGGTGAGTTCAATCATTATAGAACTTTGCAAAGAAGAAAGGACGGTTCATATTTGATTGTAGAAGGTAATATTTTCTATTTCGAGTTCGAGAAAAAAGAATACGTTTTCGCGATTTTGCGAGATGTAACAGAAAAAGAAAAGATGATGGAGCAAATTGTTCGCTCGGAAGAAATCCTACGGAGCATTTTCGAAAACACACAACTGCCGATGTTTATTTTCGACCCAAGAAATTTGAGAGTTATTGATATTAATAAAGCCGCCGAAGATTTTTATGGATATTCGAAAAACGAATTTCTGGAATTGAGAATTTCTGACCTTTCAAAAAACAATAAAGAAAAAATTGAACGCTGTATTCTGGAATTAAATGAAAATAAATCCATTACTATCGATGCAATTCAATACACAAAATCGGGCGAACAGCGGGAAGTATCTGTTTCGGCATCCCAAGTGAAATTAAAAGATGGAGATTTTGTATTTTGTGCCGTAGTTGATAATACAGAAAAAAATCAATATTTCAGAAAAATCAAGGAATCAGAAGAAAAATTCTATAATATTTTCAAGACTTCGCCCGATGGAGTTACCATCACAAGAGTAAGCGACGGAATGTTTCTCGAAGCGAACGATAGTGCATTGAAAATGCTTGGAGTTGAAAACCGACAGGATATCATTCTCAATCTTGACTATACAGCAAAACAAGTGTGGGATAATATCGCTCATCGCAATGAATTAATAGAACTGCTGAATAAAGAAGGCGAAGCATATCTTGAAAATGTTCAGATGAGAAGAAAAAATGGCGAATTATTCTATGCTGCAATTTCTGCAAGGCTAATTGAACTGAATGGAGAAAAATGCATAATTGCAATTTCACGTGATATTACAGAGAAGAAGAACGAGGAAGTGCTTCGTCAGGCACTATTCCAGATTTCCGATGCCGCGATTAGCACACCTGATTTTATTTCACTGTGCAAGAAAATCCATAGCATTATTGCTGATTTGATGCCATCTCAGAATATTTATATCGCCCTTCATAATAAAGAAGAAGATTTGTTCGAATATCCTTATTTTGTTGATGAATACGACCCACCACCAGCACCAAGAAAACGTGGTAAAGGATTGACCGAACTTGTTATAGATACAGGCAAAGCCTGGCTTGTAGACCCTGACGAATTCTATAGCTTAGTCGAGAAAGGAGTTGTCGAGATCATTGGAGCGCCGTCGATTGACTGGCTTGGAGTGCCACTGAAAGTCCGCGATGAAGTTATTGGTGCAATTGTTGTGCAATCCTACACAGAAGGTATTCGCTACACAAACGAGCATAAGAAAATTCTTAGTTTTGTGTCGAACCAAATTGCAATGGCAATTGCGCAAAAGAGGTATCAGGAGGAACTCATCAAGGCGAACGAACTGCTCGAAGAACGCGTCGAACAACGTACAATTCAGCTGCGTCAGGCAAACGAGGAACTCATAGCACAAGTTGAAGAGCGAATGCGCATAGAAAATGAAATTCGCGAAAGCGAACAGCGTTTCCGACTGATGGCAGATTCGGCACCCGTGCTTATCTGGATGAATGATTATACGGGACGCATCACTTATACAAATAAAACTTGGATTGATTTCACAGGCAAAGAAATTATTACCGGGCTTACGGACAACTGGCAAGAATTTATCTACGAAGAGGATATGCCACTATTTATCGAAAAATACAACGAAGCTTTTCATAAAAAAGAAAAATTTGAAGTTACTGTTAGGTTGGTCAATAAGCTCGAAGGCTACCGATACGTTCTGCTTACGGCAACTCCAAGAATAATCAACAACGAGATTTTCCACGGATATATCGGCAGCGGTGTTGATGTAACCGAACTTCAACGAGCAATAGAAAAAGAACAGGAATTGAACTCGCTCAAAACGCGCTTTATCTCGACTGTTTCTCACGAATACCGCACACCGCTCACAACTATTATGACTGCATCATATCTTGTCGATACATTTATTAAAACGGGGAATCTTGCAGACGCTTCAAAATTTATTTCAAGAATTCAAGCTTCTGTTAAAAGTATGACTGATTTGCTCGACCAGGTGCTGACTATCTCCAAATCAGACACCGGTGACCAGAAAGTCAAACCAATTCTTACAAATATTTATGATTTCTGCCATAGTTTTGTAGATGAATACAGGATTATCGACAAGAACAATCACAATATTTACTTCGAAACCACCGACGACACCAAGCAACAATCTTACATAGACCCAACTTTGTTGCAACAGATACTTTCAAATCTTATCTCCAACGCAATTAAATATTCTCCAATTGATAGCGATATTGTTCTAACTCACAGAAAAGAGGGTTCTAATCTTATTTTCGAAGTTAAAGATAATGGAATTGGCATACCAAATGAACAAATCAGATATATATTCGAACCTTTCTATCGTGCTACAAACACAGGAGTTGTCCAAGGCAGTGGATTGGGGCTATCGATTGTGAAAAGATGCATTGATATATACCGTGGTAAAATTGAAGTGGAAAGCCAGCTGAACGAAGGAACAATTGTAAAAGTGATTTTACCAGAAGTTCAACCCGAAGAAGAATAATCTTATTGTATCAGAATTTCGCAAACTGCATTAAAAATAATTTTTATGCAGAAAAATTTTTTTTTCTTATATTTGTAATTCGTTTAAAAGTAGAAAATTATATATATTTGGAGCAATCGGAATGATTACAAAAGAACAGAAAGCAGATTTTGTTGCAAAATACGGTGCAACTCCGAATGATACGGGCAAACCAGAAGTTCAAATTGCAATATTATCTGCAAGAATTGCCGACTTAACAAAACACCTGGAAATGCACAGGAAAGACAACCACACACGCCGTGGATTGATTAAACTTGTTGCAAAACGCCGTAAATTGCTAAATTATCTAATGAACACAGACATTACAAGATACCGCCAGATAATTTCAGCATTATCATTGCGTAAGTAAATCAAACGGCGAATGGGTCGCCGTTTTTATTTTTAATATAATTGGATAGATTATGTCTATAAGAACAGTAAAAATAGATTTCGACGGGAAAGAGTATTCGCTCGAAACGGGGCGATTTGCAAAGTTCGCAAGCGGTGCAGTAATGGTTCGCTGTGGCGACACAATGGTGCTTGTTACAGCAGTTGCAAGCGAAAATGAGTTGAAAGATGTTGATTTTCTTCCACTTCAAGTAGAATATCGCGAAAAAATTTCAGCGGTAGGCAAAATTCCTGGCGGATTTCTCAAACGCGAGGGACGCCCAACCGATAAGGAAATCCTATCGGCACGCTTGATTGACCGACCAATTCGCCCGATGATACCGAAGACCTGGCACTTCGAAACTCAAATTATAGCAACCGTTTTCAGTGCCGAACCTGATGTAAATCCCGACACTCTTGCAGCTGTCGGCGCCTCGGCTGCTTTGCTTATCTCTGATATTCCGTTCCACGGTCCCATCTCTGAGGTTCGCATCGGCAGAGTAAACGGCGAATTTATTGTTAATCCATCGCTCGAACAACTCGAAAAGAGCGATATGGATATTACAGTTGCCGGCACAAGCCAGGCAATTACTATGGTCGAGGGCGAATCGAAAGAAATCTCGGAAGAAGATTTCGTTGCAGCTCTTATGTTTGCTCACGAGAAAATAAAAATTCTCAACCAACTGCAACTGCAACTTGCAGAACAAATGGAAGTTACAAAACGCGAATATACTATCGAAGAAATTCCCGAAGAAATCGTTAAAACTATCGAAGAAGCTCTTTACGAAGAAATAAATCAATATGTCCATAGCCAGAGTTCAAAATCCGAACGCCGCGAAAAACGAAATGAAATTTATGAAAAGGCTCTGGCACTTGTAAATGAAAAATTTGGTGAAAACGAAGAGCTCCAACCACAACTCGAACGCTATACGGGAAATATAGTCTCGGACATCGAGAAGAAGCTAATGCGTCGGATGATTGTCGAGGAAAATCGCCGATTAGACGGGCGCTCGACAACTGATATTCGCCCAATTAGCTGCGAGGTCGGGCTATTACCACGCACACACGGTTCTTCTTTGTTCACTCGTGGCGAAACTCAAAGTTTATCGACAGTTACTTTGGGCACAAATCGCGACGAGCAGTTAATCGAAGGCTTAGAGCCTGTTCGCACCGAACGCTTTATGCTACATTATAATTTCCCACCATTTAGCACGGGCGAAGTTGGGCGTTTGGGAACAAGCCGTAGAGAAATAGGTCACGGTCATCTTGCCTGGCGTGCTTTGAAGGAAATGCTGCCGGCACAAGAAGAATTTCCATACACTATTCGTGTAGTTTCGGATATTTTGGAATCGAATGGTTCGTCCTCGATGGCGACTGTGTGCGCGGGCTCGCTCGCATTGTTCGATGCTGGTGTGCCGATGAAAAAGCCGGTTGCGGGAATAGCAATGGGACTGATTAAGGAAGATGATAAAGTTGCTGTGCTGAGCGATATTCTTGGCGACGAGGATTTCCTTGGCGATATGGATTTCAAGGTAGCAGGCACTTACGATGGAATAACTGCGTGCCAGATGGATATAAAAATCGAAGGGCTTTCTGTTGAAATTATGCGACAGGCGCTCGAACAAGCTCGCAAAGGCAGATTTCACATTCTTGGAATAATGAATGAAGTAATCAGCGAGCCACGTCCTGATTTGTCCCCTTATGCTCCAAGATTTACAGCAATTAAAATTCCAACTGATATGATTGGTGCGGTTATAGGTCCAGGCGGGGAAGTTATTCGTTCAATTTGTAGAGAAACAAACACTGAAATAAATATTGAAGACGACGGGACAGTATTAATTGCAGCCACCAACAGCCAGTCTGCCGAAGAAGCAACAAAGATGATACAATCGCTTGTGCAAAAGCCAGTTGAAGGCGAAATATACAAAGGCACAGTCAAAGAAGTGCGCGAAGGGTTGGGTGCAATTGTCGAATTTCTGCCAAAAACACAGGGACTTCTGCATATCTCGCAAATCGCACACGAGCGAGTAACCAATCTGAAAGATTTCGTAAAAGTTGGCGATAAGTTCGAAGTAAAATTAATTGAGATTTCGCCCGATGGCAAATATAGATTAAGCAGAAAAGCATTACTGCCAATACCTGCCAAGCAACCATTAGTAAAAAAGGATATACCATCGAAAAACAACGATAAATCGAGGTAAGAAATCGCGTACCGGTATATCAGTTTGTAATTATCAATTCGTAGAAATAAAATGAATATTAACTAAAAGTAAAGAATAAGAGCGCACCAGGCGTTCTTGTTCTTTTCTTAATAAAATGAAAACAAATAAAGAAATAAAAAAGCTTGGACTTTTAGGTTCCTTTGCTATTTACATTCCTGCAGCATTATTAATGTATTTTTCGACTAAGCATTTAATTCCATTATTAAGTGCTACAACTGGAATGGAAGTTATACTATGCTGGTTCATTGTAGCTGGATTGATAATATTCACACCTTTAATTATTACTGGATTGTTTATTTTAAAATATGAAGGTTATCACTTTTCAAAAAACACCTGGATAGAGAGATTAAGGTTTAGAAAATTAAGAAAACAAGATATTATTTGGAGCATTGTTGGTTTAATTATCGTTGGAATACTCAGCGGATTAATCATAAAAGGGCTGAAAATAATTATAGGTGAATTCAACCACTCTCCGGATTTTATGTCGTTCGAACCATTAACCAGGGACCGTTTCTGGTTGTTATTAGTATGGATACCGTATTGGTTGCTAAACATTCTTGGAGAAGAATTTTTTTGGAGAGGTGTAATGTTACCAAGGCAGGAGGTAGCGTTTGGAAAATATACGTGGATAATTCACGGATTTGGTTGGGGATTATTTCACATTGCTTTTGGTTGGCAATTATTGATAACGTTGATACCATTAATTTTTATTCAATCATATATTGTTCAAAAGACAAAAAATTCCTGGGTAGGCGTTATAATGCACGCTGGACTTAATGGTCCAAGTTTTATTGCTATTAGTTTTGGTTTGATTTAACACAATGTATTATTATTCTATTTAATTATTTGGATATCAAAATGAGTAACACAGAAAATACTATTCACGATTTCGATGTGGCATTGATTTGCGAATATTTTTCAAGTATGAAACGACAGGGTCCTGGGAGCACAGAAGCAACTCTAAAAGCATTGAGTTTTATCGATAATATTACTGAAAAAACAAAAATTGTCGACCTTGGTTGCGGAACAGGTGCCCAAACTATTGCTCTGGCTCAAAATACAGTTGCTGGAAGTATTACTGCCATCGATTTATTCCCAGGATTCATCGATAAACTAAATGAACAATTAATCGAACTTCATCTTAAAGACAGGGTGAAAGGCGTTGTTGGCTCAATGGATAATCTTAACTATCAAGAAAATGAAATAGATATTATATGGTGCGAAGGCGCAATATATAATATTGGTTTTGAAAGAGGCTTGAACTATTGGAAGAAGTTTTTAAAAAATGGTGGCTATGTTGCAGTTACAGAAGCATCGTGGTTCACAGAGGACCGACCGAAGGAAATTTTTGATTTCTGGAATGATGCATATCCTGAAATTGATACTATTCCAAATAAAATTGCTCAAATGCATAAAGCAGGTTATGTTGTGGTTGCGTCATTCATACTGCCTGAGGTTTGTTGGACTAATAATTTTTTCAAACCAGCAGTTTCTGCACAAGAATTATTTTTAGAGAAATATAAAGGCAACAAATCAGTTGAAGAATTTATAAAATACGAAAGACGTCACGCCACACTTTACGATAAATATAAAGATTATTACGGATATGTATTTTATATTGGAAAGAAAATTTAAGGATATGCTCGACCCAAAATTGCAAAAGCAAAACTATGTTAATTCAACTGTATTAACTTGAATAATACTGCCTGTTGTGATGTCTGTGCAATTAGAGCATTTTAGGATAATCATTCAAAACATTAAAGCCTGTGCCTGTATCAAAAACATTGGGCTGCCACTTAGAAAAAACGTGGCAGCCCAAACTGTATATACGAAATCAAATATTAAGCTAATTTTTCGAATCTTGCCTGGAAGAAACGTAAGTAGCGTGGTTCATAGACCATCTTCAAGCCTTTTGCTGATTTTCTGTGTTCGTAAAGTTCAGCAACAGAATAAGCAACCAAATCAAGATGCGATTGAGTATAAACACGACGAGGAATAGTTAAGCGAACAAGTTCGAGTTTTGGTTTGTATTCTTCGCCTGTTTCTTTGTTGCGACCAGCGGAAACAATACCGCGTTCCATACCGCGAACACCTGAATCAACGTAGAGGTCTGCTGCAAGTGCTTGTGCGGGGTATTGTTCCTGTGGAATGTGTTCGTAGAAGCGTTTTGCATCAAGGAAAATAGCGTGTCCGCCGAATGGCTTAACCATTGGGACGTTGTATTCGTCCAGAAGTTCGCCAAGATAATGAACTTGTTTGATGCGGGACGCCATATAATCATCCTGTATTGCTTCTTCCATACCGCGTGCCATTGCTTCCATATCGCGACCAGCAAGACCGCCATAAGTATGCAAGCCTTCGTAGACAACGACCATATTGCGAAGTTCTTCGAACAAATCCCAATCGTTTACAGCAACAAATCCACCGATGTTAACGAGCAAGTCCTTTTTGCCGCTCATTGTTGCACAATCGGAATAAGAGCAGAACTCTTTCAAAATTTCGGCAATAGTTTTATCTTTGTAGCCTTCTTCTCTTTGCTGAATGAAGTAAGCATTTTCCATAGCACGAGTTGCATCGAGAACAACTTTAATGCCGTGCTTATTAGCAAGAGCGTAAACTTCTTTAATGTTTGCCATCGAAACGGGCTGACCGCCTGCCATATTAACAGTTGCACCAACAGTGATATACGCAACTTTATCAGCACCGACCTTTTTGATTAAATCTTCGAATTTCTGCAAATCAACGTTGCCTTTGAATGGGTGGGTTGATTGCGAGTCGTGAGCTTCATCGATAATAACATCAACGAAAGTACCACCAGCAAGCTCTTGATGCAAGCGAGTTGTTGTAAAATACATATTACCAGGAACATACTGACCTGGCTTAATCAATGCTTGCGACAAAAGATGCTCTGCACCACGACCTTGGTGAGTTGGAACTAAATATTTATAGCCATAGAATTTTTGAACATTGGATTCAAGATAATAGAAGTTCTTGCTGCCTGCGTAGGCTTCATCGCCAAGCATCATTCCCGCCCATTGATAATCGCTCATTGCGTTTGTGCCGCTATCGGTGAGCAAATCGATATAAACATCTTCCGAGCGAAGCAAAAATGTGTTGTAACCAGCTTCACGAATACATTTTTCGCGGTATTCACGAGTAGTAACCTTCAATGGTTCTACAACCTTAATCTTGTAAGGTTCTGCCCAGGGTCTGCGTGTAAATTTCATCACTTTTTCCTTTAATTTATTAACTACAAAAACAAGTTAATTATTAATTAGATTTTTATAAGTCTTACAAAGATAGTTAAATAGATAAAAAAAACAAAATTAAGTATAAAAATATCTTATTGATTTTTTGAAATATTAAGCAGGTTGAACGACAACCCAACTGCAAAACTAAAGTAGCTCTCGAATATCCTAATTTTTCTATTCAATAGAGGCGTCGGCTCGTCGACGACTTTTCTTGCTTTCTTGAAAATATCCATTTTGTTAGGGAAATAGCAATAATCCAATTGAAAAATCAGACTGCCAAGAAAAAATGATTCCGGATACTCATCAAAACCAAGTTCCAGACCGCTATAAACAATTATACCGGGAAACGCTTCCAGTTCATCATACAGTGTCGAGCTTACCCGTTTGTCGAGAGCAAAGTTTGAACGAATAGTTTCTCGCCATTTTGTATGTTGCAGCAAAACTCCTACGCCCGCCCCCGCATAAGAACGGAACTGCTTATCGTGCGGAATGAACTCAACCTTCAACATAATCGGCACACGATTGAACGAGATTTCGTTCGTGTGGCTGCGTGTGATATAGGTCCCCAAAGTCCAGAATTCATCAAAATATGAATAGTTGACAAAACTGGAAGCAATTGCAAGTCGCATTTTTCGCATAATCCAGCTTTTGTATTCAAGCAATACTGTTGGGCTCGTCGAAAAATCCAGCACATTTCCACCAAAGCCTTTGCTATAAAGCTCTAAAAATTTATCGGCATTTTGCCCCAAATCCCAGCCAATTCCAGCAAAAATAATTGGCTTGAACTTGTCTTCTGTAAATCTATCCAACACTATCTCGCAACTTAATTGCGATGCTGAAATCAATATTATACAATATGTTAGCAATAATTTTTTCATCTATCACAAATTAAGAAAAAAATCGAACCAACCACCAAAATTTATTGAAAATTCGGTTAGTTCGTTTGTTGGTTTGCCGTTTCGCTGGAATGCGAATTTGTTGCCTCCACTGTTGTTCTTCAAGTAGCGGCTCTCGAACCGAATGTAAGAGTTCGAAGTCGGTTTATATTCAACGCCGATAGTGAAATCGAAGCCTTCGACGTCGAGATTATACACATTTTCGGTTTCTGAATAATATGAAACTCTTGCAGAATTGCTGAACTTTTCGTTGAATGAGTAGCGATAGGACAAGAAACCGCTTTTCATAGTGCCGTTTCCTCCGTTGTATGAATTTTCGAGTGTGGCAAAATCAATTTGCCCGAGCAATTCAAGCGATTTGCTTAATTTAGTATTGACGATAACGTTATGATATGTATGCAGTCGGCTTTTGCGTCCTTCGGGTTCTTCGTTGCCAAACATATTGTTGTAAGAAATCGAGAAATTATCCAGAGCGTAGTTAAAAGCAAAAGCAATTGTTTTATTTTTGTTGTTATCTTCGAAAAGATGGTTGCCGTTAATCAAATAAGCGGCAATAGAGAAATTGTTTGTCAGTTCGTATTGAAGCATAACGCCTGTTTGATAGGTTGGTTCGAAGAAAGTAGTTGATGAATGCGAAGAAAGATAGTTGTTTCGTGGGTGTGTTGTTTCCCCTCCTAAATGAGTTGAGAAAATTCCCGCACCAAGCCAAAATCTATCGAATAAACGATATTCGATATTTGCTTGCTGAATGTTTTTCGGCTCTTGAAAATATATATTTTTCGGGATATCGCCTTCCTGCAAAGCAAGAGTAGCACGCAAATTCTCATCATAATAACCAAATTTCAAATATGCTATGTTCAATGCGAAGGTTTCCCGGCGATGATTTATCGAAGAAAACAGGTCGAACTCTTTATCCAGATTATCGGTACAATAATATGCATCGACATATCCCAGAATTGAGAATTGAGGGCTATTTGCAAGCAATTGGCTCGAAATAACTAAAAACAAGATAATTATTTTGAACTTTCTCATAATTTTCCTTATATTAATCATTAGTAAAGTTGCAAAAATACATTATTAAAGCAAAATAATAAATATTAAAATTAATTAATCAAAAGTTTAATATTTTTTAATAGTAATATTTAATTCAATTTAATATATTGTGGTTTAACGAATGTAAAAAACAGATTTATTAAAATATGCAAAAAATCTTAATAATAGACGATGCGGAATTTATTCTTGAAAGCACTTCTACTTTGCTGCGGTTCGAAGGTTACGAAGTATATACCGCGTCCGATGGGAAAACGGGCATACAAACAGCACTTGAAGTGAAGCCAGACTTAATCCTTTGCGATATATCAATGCCAGGAATTGATGGTTTTCAGGTGCTTTCCAAAATCAGAGAGACTCCCGAGATTGCCACGGTTCCATTTATATTCCTGACTGCTTTCACCGAGAAGCAAAATATGCGTCTCGGAATGGAAAAAGGTGCAGACGATTATTTAGTTAAGCCATACACTCGGGACGAACTTATTTCTGCACTCGAAGCACAATGGAAAAAATTCAAGAACATCGAACGTCAGGTGCAGGAAAAAATCGAGGAAGTTGGACGAAATTTGAATTATGCGTTGCCCCACGAGTTCCGAACAGTGCTCAATCAAGTGATTGGTTCGGCAAAATACCTTACTACGAACGCTGATGATATAGAAAAAGATGAAATAATCGAACTTGGCAACGATATTATCCATTCAGCACAAAGATTGATGAAAATCACCGAAAACTTCCTTGTATTCATACGTATTGAATCGTTTGCATCTAATCCCGAAAAAAGACGCCGATTGCGTGAAGCACGCACCGACGAACCCGCCGCGATGCTTGTCGATATTGCTTCGCTGCTTGCCGCAAAATACGATAGATACGATGATATTGATGTTGAAGGAATTGCAGAAAATATTTACATTGAAATTGCAACAGATAGCTTTCATAAAATCATTGATGAATTAATCGACAACGCCTTTAAGTTTTCAGAAAAAGGCAAGAAAATCAAAATCACTATCGCCGCAAATGACGATAAGTTCTACGCAAGCATAACCGACCAGGGACGCGGTATGACGCAGGAGCAAATCGATAATATTGGTGCATACCGTCAGTTCGAGCGTCAAATATACGAACAGCAGGGCGTAGGCTTGGGGCTGATTATCGCCAAGCGACTTGTTGAATTGCACGACGGCGAATTCAGCATCACAAGTGAAGTTGGCGTTGGGACCAACGTTACTTTCACCCTTCCTGCTAAACCAGTTGAATAATTTGCTTTTCTCATTATTACCAGGCTTGGAACCTTCGGAAGGGCGGGAACCTTCCGAAGGTTTTTTAATGTAGTAGCACAGACATTCCTGTCTGTGCCGACACCACGCAAGAAAAACATATTTTAAATTATCTTTAATGCATATTCTTCTATCTAACAATATTTACTTCAAAACAATAATTTTGATTTGTTAATTTATTTATTTAATTTGAATTTAGTTTCCTTTACTTTCGGGGAGTGCCAAATGAAAAAATTTATTTTGCTTATTGTAATTCCTCTGATTATTTCAGCTTGTTCAGAGGACGACACCACTCTTGGTGGAAGCACGAATGTTGAATTTACAGATGTTGGTTCCAAAACATACGTTTATACAACAATTCCAGGAATGGGTGATATAAGTTCAGAACCCGTTGTAACCGAAAATCGCAAAGGAAATGTCGTGGTGGAAGGGCGTATCACCACCAGCATTGACTTTATACGCAAACTTGATTCTTTGTTTGGCACTGCACAACTACCGAAACCCCTGAAAGATGCTCTGCGCGAAAAAGCAATACGGCATTTCGCCGCTAAAATTGATAGTTCAGACCTGAACAACATCAAAATCGACTACAAAATCAAAGCAAAAGTAACATCAGAAGGTATGCAAGATTACATACACAGCGAAGGCGACGAAAGCAAACCATTTTTGCTGGTCAAATACAATGCAAAAGTAGGCGATAAATATACTTTTAAGGACAAAGACGGCAATAAATTTGTACGCGAAGTTACCTATCGCTCTAAAACAGATGATTTCGAAATTGCCTTCTGGCTAATCAAAGTTATTAAAGTGGAAGAAACAGTATCCGATGGTCCGCTAAAAGATTTGTTCGGCAAAGTCATCTACTACACAAATCACCAATTTGGGCTTGTCGGTGTTGAATGGGAAAGCCCTGATAAAAGCAGAAAATTAAAACTAACAATTTTCCCGTCAAATTTGAATTAGGGATATAAGAATTTATTAAATAATTTCAGGTCATTTCAACTTATTGTAGGGGTTCGCCTTAGTGGTACCCCTGCAATTTTTTTGTGGGAACCTTCCGAAAGTTCAAAAAGGTACTTTTTAGAAAACCGCACAATTACTGTTTTATTTTACTTTAATAATAATCATAAATAAAGTAAATTTGCATTTTAACATTTAGTTAATTTTATGAAAATTAGTGGTTTTTCTTTCGTACGCAACGGAAGCAAGTTGTATTATCCCGTGCGGGAATCAATTGAATCGATGTTGCCTTTGTGCGACGAGATATATGTAGCAGTTGGCAAAGGCGACCCTGATGATACATCTCGCGAGGATATTGCATCAATAGGAAGCGACAAAATACACATAATAGATACAGTCTGGGACGAACGCTATATGGTGCGCGGTGCAATCCACGCAATACAGACTGATATTGCAATGAAGGCTTGTTCGGGCGATTGGTTGCTATACCTGCAAGCCGACGAGCTAATTCACGAAAAAGATGTGCCCGAAATTCGCCGCCGTTGCGAGCAATTGCTCGACAATCCGCAAATAGAGGGAATGCTTTTCGATTATTATCACTTCTGGGGCGATTATTTCCACTACCATAATTCGCACGGCTGGTATAAAAATGAAATCCGAATTGTGCGGAATTTGCCTGAAATTCATTCCTGGCAGAGCGCTCAATCATTCCGCTATTTTGATTATTACGAACGCCCACACCAACGCGAAGGCACTCGCAAACTTCGCGTGGCAAAAATAAATGCCCATATCTACCATTACGGTTGGGTGCGTCCGCCTCACCTAATGCAAAGCAAAAGCAAAGCTATCGACACAAACCACAAAGGTGCCGCAAAAGTTGAAGAAATCTACCGAAATAAACCCGCTGAATTTGACTATGGTCCGCTTAATCGACTTGCTCAATTCAAAGGAACTCACCCACAGGTGATGCAGAAACGAATTTGTGAAATGTTCTGGCAGGACAAATTGCAATACAGTGGCAAGCCAAACCCAAACCGTGAGCCACACAAACACGAGCGTTTAAAATATAGATTGCTTTCGTTCATTGAAAACAACTTTTTAGGTGGGCGACAGATTTCCTCATTCAAAAACTACGAATTGATTAATAATGTTTGATATTATTGCATTTGCAGATGATAATAAAAAAACTTTCAGATAAATTCAGTTTAGCAGAGAAATATACAATAATCATATTACTGTTTTACACGCTACTGTCGCTATTGTTTTTGTTTAATTCAACGGATTATCTGATAAACATAGCTCAAAATGCTTTTTTCTTTGCTATAATTTTAGCAGTATCAAGCATTCAGCAAAGAAATAAATATACTATCGCTATTCGGAAGTTTTATCTTTTGATTTTTGTCTATTTCATCTATAATCAAACAAACACATACATCACAATAATTAACCCAAATCTTTTTGATGAACTCTTTATTAAGATTGACCGTGCAATTTGCGGCACAGACCCCACACATTTTACAATGAAATTTGCTAATCCATACTTGACAGAGTTTTTGCAGTTTTGCTATATGACTTTCTTTTTTATGCCAATAATTCACGGAATTGAATTGCATATACGCAAAAAAGACGCAGAATTCGACAAGCTACTGCGGAATATTCTTTTCGGGTTCTATTTTTCATACCTGCTGTATTTTTTCCTTCCGGCGATTGGACCGCGTTTTACTTTGCACGATTTTTCAACGCTTTCTTGCGATCTGCCAGGCGTGTATCTGACGGAATTTTTCCGTTCTGTTGTAAATACCGGCGGTGGGATAATCAGTGCCGCAATTCCGCCAGAAGTGCAGGTGCATCGCGATTGTATGCCCAGCGGACACACTATGATGACGCTGATTAACATTTATCTGGCATTCAAATTTAAATCGAAGCTGCGATTTGTTTTTCTAATAATTGGCTGTGGACTTATTTTGGCGACAGTTTATTTGCGTTATCACTATGTGATAGATGTGCTTGCCGGAGCTGTCTTCTTTTATATTTCGCTAAAATTGGAAAAATCCATTTCGAAAGATTGAGTATAATTTTTTCTTGCATTTCAACTTGAAATTCATTATTTCCTCTATAATTCTTTCTCTAATTTTTCAAGAGGCAAAATAATGAAAGTGTTCTTCAACATTATTGTTGCATTTGTTGCAGCAGCAATGATTATTAGCTGCGGCAACCAAAAAACAGAAGAAACTGCGGAAAAAGCTGAGCAAACGGGCGACACTTCTATTTACAAATCTTTTTTCTACCTTACTTATTCAGGCACTATAACCGATTATGGAGAAATATCCAGTGAAAAAACGAATAAAGAATACCATATTTTCACTCTTAATTCCGACGACGATAATTATGCATTTTTGATTTCAAACGATAACTTTCTCAAATGGTCTTCCGAGAAAATCATTCCTCGTAATTTAACCGATGGAGAAACATACGTTGCAGAAATTGTTGACGGCAAAGAAATCCAAACTGACGACAAAAGTGTAACGTACTATTTAATTACTAATCTCAAAAGTATGAAGTTTGCTGACGATATATCCACTCCCGGAGAACTGCCTCAGATACAGAATTCGAATTAACCGACTTTGGGCAGTCTCATAAATCTTTTCTTTTAACCTTCTGAGGGTTTTCAAATAAAGTAGCACAGACATTCTTGTCTGTGTGGACAAAGAGTTATAAGTCGTTTTAACCTTCCGAAGGTTTATTTATAATAAATTCCTGTCTTTGAGCAAAAAGAGCATTAAATCGTTAGAACCTTCCGAAGGTTTGAAACCTTCGGAAGGTTTATAAATATTTATAATTTGTTTTAATATTAATCTTCTGATGAGACTTCGGGAACTTCAATTTCGCCTTCTTCTTCGTCGCCGCTTGCCCCCTGTTCGTTGACAAGTGCCATTTCTTGCTCGATTGCGGTTTGCAAATCAACGGGTGTGATAAAGTCTTTGGCTTTTACATCTTCCGAGCGGCGTCCGAAAATATTGCCGACTGTGGAGGTAACAATCATATCCTGATAGTGGCGCAATCCTGTTCCAGCGGGGATAAGTTGTCCAATGATAATGTTTTCTTTCAGACCGACAAGATAGTCTGTTTTTGCGGCAACAGCAGCGTCCGACAGCACTCTTGTAGTTTCCTGGAACGATGCAGCAGACAACCAGCTTTCGGTTGTCAAAGCAGCCTGAGTAATACCAAGCAGAATTGGCTCAGAGATAGCAGGCTCAGCAGGACGGAATTCAGCAAGCACTTTTCCTTTGTTTTTGAGGTCGTTGTTTACGTCGCGCACACGACGACGCGAAACAAGTTGCCCTTCGCTGAATTTGCTATCGCCTTTGTTTGTGATGACAACCATATTTTTCAGGTTCTGGTTTTCGTCGAATAAGCGAATTTTATCTACGTAATCATTTTCGAGGAACGAAGAATCGCCCGAATCAACGATACGAACTTTTTGCAACATCTGGCGAACAATCACTTCTATATGCTTATCGTTGATTTTAACACCTTGCATACGATAAACTTCTTGAATTTCGTTCACAAGGTATTCCTGCACTGCATTTGCACCTTTAATACGCAAGATATCGTGAGGATTGACCGAACCTTCGGTGAGACGGTCGCCCGAGCGAACGAAATCGCCGTCCTGAACAAGAATGTATTTACCAACTGGGATACTGAATTCTTTTCGGGTTTGTCCGTCCAAGCTTGTAACAACGAGTGTTTTCTGTCCGCGTTTTTGCTTATCGAACGAAACAATACCGTCAATATCAGTAACAATAGCAGGATTTTGCGGTGCGCGAGCCTCGAAAAGTTCAGTTACGCGTGGCAAACCGCCTGTAATGTCGCGGGTACGTCCCAAATCGCGAGGAATTTTTGCAAGTGGAGTACCAACGCCAATAAATTCGTTATCATCAACGGTAAGTTGAGCACGTGATGGAATGTTATAAACTTTGAGAATTTTGCCGTCTTCGTCAATAATTTCAATCGAGGGCGACTTTGTTTTGTCGCGAGTATCGATTACAACTTTTGTAAGGTGTCCAGTTGTTTCGTCGTTAACTTCGCGATAAGTAACGTTTTGAACAAGATCGCGATAGCGAACGCGACCGGTAAATTCAGTGATAATCGAAGCGTTGTATGGGTCCCACTCATAAATCAAATCGCCTTTTTTCACCTTCTGACCGTCGCGCACTTTCAGCTCCGCACCATAAGTAGTGTCGTAGCGAGTGAGCACGCGGTTGGAATCGGGGTCTATAATATTGATAGCACCGCTATAGCTTACGATGATATAAACAGGTCCATCCTCGCCTTCGTATGAAATGTACTTAATATTTTCAAATTGAACAATACCATCGAATTTTGCCAAAATGCTTGATTGCGAAGCTATAAGGGCAGCAGTACCACCCGTGTGGAATGTACGCAAAGTAAGCTGAGTACCGGGTTCGCCGATGGACTGCGAAGCGATTGTTCCTACTGCTTCTCCCACATCAACAAGCTTACCGGTAGCAAGGTTGCGTCCGTAGCATTTTGCACAAACGCCGTGACGCGATTCGCAAGTAAGCACCGAGCGAATAAGAACGCTTTCCAGAGCAGAGGATTCAATTCGTGGACCGTGCTTTTCTTCTATTAACTCACCTTTCTTGATAAGAAGTTCGTTTGTGATTGGGTCGTAAATGTCAACAAGCGCAACTCTACCAAGAATGCGTTCGAACAAAGGTTCTTTTACTTCTTCGCCATCTTTGAGAGCAGTCATTTCGACGCCACGGATAGTTCCGCAATCGTATTCTGAGATAATCACATCCTGGGCAACATCGTGCAGACGGCGTGTTAAATATCCCGCGTCTGCTGTTTTCAATGCTGTATCGGCAAGACCTTTGCGAGCACCGTGAGTAGAAATAAAGTATTCAAGAATTGACAAGCCTTCTTTGAAGTTAGAAATAATCGGGTTTTCGATTAATTCGCCTGTGGAACCGGAAAGCGATTTCTTTGGCTTTGCCATAAGACCGCACATACCCGCCAGCTGACGAATTTGCTCTTTCGAACCGCGTGCCTGCGAATCGAGCATCATCCAGAATGTGTTAAATCCTTGCTTGTCCTTGGAAAGTTCAGCAGATAATTTATCTGAAACTTTATTAGTAACGTTCGACCAGGTGTCGATAATTTTGTTGTAGCGTTCGCCGGAACTTATCACACCATTGCGATAAGCATTTTCGATGCTATCGATTTTTTGCTGTGCAGCTGAAATAATCACCTGCTTATCTGCGGGAATAACAACGTCGGCTATGCTAACAGACAATCCACCCTGAGTTGAGTAGGAAAAGCCCAAATCTTTAAGATTATCAAGGAATTCAACTGTTTTTGCAAGTCCTGCTTCGCGGAAGCAAATTCCGATGATTTGACGCAAACGCTTCTTGGTGAGAAGCTCGTTAATATAGCCAAGTTCTTCGGGAACGATTTGATTGAAAAGGATTCTACCGACAGTAGTTTCGAGAAATGCACCATTGTGGCGAACTTTTATTTTTGCGTGGAGTTCGACTACTTTCGAGTTGTAAGCAATGATAACTTCATCGAACGAGGAGAAAACTTTGCCTTCGCCATTGGCACCGGGGCGCATCTTTGTCATATAATAAACGCCAAGCACCATATCCTGCGATGGCACAGCGATTGGGTCGCCGTTTTGAGTGTGCATAATATTATGAGGAGCAAGCATAAGCAGCATTGCTTCCAGCTGAGCTTCGAAGCTAAGCGGCACGTGAACAGCCATCTGGTCGCCGTCGAAGTCTGCGTTGAATGCCGTACAGACAAGTGGGTGCAGCTGTATTGCTTTGCCTTCGATAAGGCGCGGCTGAAATGCTTGAATACCCAATCGGTGGAGCGTCGGAGCGCGGTTGAGCAGCACCGGATGCCCTTGAATTACTTTTTCGAGTATGTCCCAAACTTCGTTTGTTTTGCGTTCGACCATTTTTTTGGCACTTTTTACAGTTTTTACGTGCCCACGTTCGATAAGCTTTCTTATGATGAACGGCTTAAAGAGTTCGACTGCCATTTCTTTTGGCAAACCGCATTCGTGAATTTTGAGCTCAGGACCGACAACAATAACCGAACGCCCCGAGTAGTCGACACGCTTACCAAGCAAGTTCTGACGGAAACGCCCGGTTTTACCTTTCAGAGTATCGGCAAGCGATTTCAATGCACGCTGAGATTCGCTGCGAACTGCACGGCGACTATTATCGAAGAGTGCGTCGACTGCTTCTTGGAGCATACGTTTTTCGTTGCGGAGAATTACTTCCGGCGCTTTAATATCTATTAATCGCTTCAAACGGTTGTTTCGAATTATCACACGACGATACAAATCATTTAAGTCTGATGTTGCAAATCTACCGCCTTCGAGCGGGACAAGCGGACGCAAATCAGGTGGAGTAACGGGAATGATGTCGAGCACCATCCAGTGAGGTTCGTTCGGCAGTTCGTTGTGAGCCGAGCTGCGGAAAGCATCAAGAACGCGAAGTCTTTTCAGAAGTTCGGCTTTTTTCTGTTGCGAAGTTTCAACTTTTAATTCGTCTTTAAGTTGTCTGTAAAGTTTTTCTATATCAACGCGTTTCAATAATTCTTTAATAGCTTCGCCACCAATGAGTGCGATAAATTTATTGGGGTCTTCGTCGTCGAGTTCGTAGTTTTCGCGTCCAAGTTGGTCTAAAACGTCGAGATATTGCTCTTCTGTGAGTAAGTCTTTTGTCTGCAAGCCAGTTTTTCCGGGCTGAACCACGACGTAAGATTCATAATAAACAATGCGTTCAATATCTTTTGTTGGCATACCAAGCACAGCGCTAATTTTACTTGGCAGTGAGCGGAGAAACCATATATGCACCACAGGAACAGCAAGCATAATGTGTCCCATACGTTCGCGGCGAACGGACTTCTGGGTTACTTCTACGCCGCAGCGGTCGCACACTATACCCTTGTAGCGAATACGTTTGTATTTGCCGCAGGCGCACTCCCAATCGCGAATAGGACCGAAGATTTTTTCACAGAAAAGGCCATCTTTTTCGGGACGAAACGAACGATAATTAATCGTTTCGGGCTTTGTTACTTCACCGTGGGAACGATTTAAAATATCGTCGGGCGAAGCAATTTTAATCGATATTTTTTTAAAACCTTTTCTTGGAATTTGCATTGATTGCATTGGATAAACTCCATTTATTTAATTTCTAATTTTCATTATTAATAATTATTCAACATACAAATCAAGACACAAGCCTTGCAACTCACGAACAAGCACGTTAAATGATTCGGGGATGTTCGGGTCGGGCATATTGTCGCCTTTGACAATTGCTTCGTATAGTTTAGCGCGACCCTGGACGTCATCGCTTTTGACTGTAAGCATTTCTTGCAGTGTGTGCGAAGCGCCATAAGCTTCCAAAGCCCAAACTTCCATTTCACCAAGACGCTGACCACCGAATTGTGCTTTACCGCCGAGTGGCTGTTTAGTGATAAGCGAGTAAGGACCAATGGAACGAGCGTGCATCTTATCTTCGACAAGGTGCGACAGTTTGAGCATATAGATAACGCCAACGGTAACTTTCTCTTCGAATGGTTCGCCGCTGCGTCCATCGTAAAGCACCGATTTTCCGTCGCGAGGCAATCCCGCTTTTTCTAAGTAGTCGCCCACTTGCTCCCAGGTTGCACCATCGAAAATTGGAGTTGCAAAATGTATTCCCAGTTTGGAACCAGCCCAGCCAAGTGCAGTTTCGTAGAGCTGACCAAGGTTCATACGAGAAGGCACACCGAGCGGGTTCAGCACTATATCGACAGGAGTTCCATCGGGCAAGAATGGCATATCTTCCGGAGGAACAACTTTGGAGACGATACCTTTATTACCGTGGCGACCTGCCATTTTGTCGCCGACCTGAATTTTACGCTTTTTAGCAATATATACTTTTGCCATTTGCAAAATTCCAGGTTGGAGTTCGTCGCCCGCAGCCAATTTATTACGTTCTGAGCGGAAGCGAGCTTGCTCGTCGGAGCGTTTTTGCTTATAATTTGCAATCAATTTTTTAACAAGTTCGTTTTTAGCTTCGTCAGAAACAAAATTATCGTCTTCGCTCAAAAGTTCAGGTTTCAGAGTGCCATCGTTGTATTTTTCTTTTATATTAGCGGCTGTCATTTTTGCTCCGGAGCGGAAGACAGACACATTATTAGTCAATTTCATACCAAGCGAAGTTTCGCCGTCAAGAATTTTACCCAGGCGCTTTACGCATTCGTCATCAAGACGCTTTAACACATCGCGTTCGAGGCGGTTAAGTTGCTCGGCGCGTTTCTTTTCTTCGGAACGAGCTTCGCGGTCGCCTGTGTGCATACGGCGAGTGAAAAGTTTTGTATTAATCACAACACCTTTGATTCCGGGACCTGCTTTGAGCGAAACGTCCTTGACGTCGCCGGCTTTGTCGCCGAATATTGCGCGAAGCAGTTTTTCTTCGGGTGTTGGGTCGGTTTCGCCTTTTGGAGTAATTTTACCGATTAGAATATCGCCTTCCGTTACTTTAGCACCTACGCGGATAATACCGTTTTCGTCGAGGTCTTTGGTTGCTTCTTCGCTAACGTTTGGAATTTCGCGAGTAAATTCTTCTTCGCCGCGTTTTGTGTCGCGCACTTGAAGGGTAAATTCTTCAATATGAACGGAGGTGAAAACATCTTCGGCAACAACTCTCTGCGAAAGGATAATAGCGTCCTCAAAGTTATAGCCACGCCAGGGCATAAACGCAACAAGCACGTTTTTGCCAAGTGCAAGTTCGCCGCGGTCGGTCGAAGCACCATCGGCAATTGGCTGACCTTTCACAACCTTATCGCCTTTCTTTACAATTGGTTTCTGGTTGACGCAAGTATCCTGGTTGGTGCGGAAGAATTTAGTCAGTTTATATTCAACAAGTTCTTTATTTTCGAAGCTAACAAGTTTTTCTTCTTCGGTGCGGGTGTCTTCGTAGCGGATAATAATTTTGTCGGCGGAGACGTATTCTACTACACCGTTGCCTTCGGCTAAAAGCAGAGTACGCGAGTCTTTTGCGATACGTGCTTCCATACCTGTACCGACAATCGGGGCTTCGGTGCGAAGAAGTGGCACAGCCTGACGTTGCATATTCGAGCCCATAAGCGCACGGTTTGCGTCGTCGTGTTCGAGGAATGGAATGAGCGAAGTAGCAGGAGAAGTAATCTGGTCGGTCGAAACGTCCATATAATCAACTTGTTCGGGAGTAACGAAGACATAGTCGCCGCTGCGGCGGGCACGAATTTTCTCACCTGCAAGGCGTCCGTTTTCGTCAACTGCTGTTGATGCGGGAACTAATATTAAGCCATCTTCTTTATCTGCTGTTAGATACTCGATTTGATTGGTTACGTATCCATTGACAACCTTGCGGTAAGGCGTCATAATAAATCCAAGTTCATTTATTTTTGCGTGTATAGCAAGCGAGGAGATAAGACCAATGTTCGGACCTTCGGGTGTTTCGATTGGGCAAAGCCTTCCGTAGTGTGTGTAGTGAACGTCGCGTACTTCGAAGCCAGCACGTTCGCGAGTAAGACCGCCGGGACCGAGTGCCGAAGTTCTGCGTTTGTGAGTAAGTTCGGCGAGTGGATTTGTTTGGTCCATAAACTGAGAAAGCTGATTTGTCCCGAAGAACTGATTAACGACGGAAGTAATTGTTCGTGCGTTAACAAGTTCAGATGGGGTGAGATTTTCGCCATCGTGAATGCTTAATCTTTCGCGAATAGTGCGAGCCATACGAGCAAGCCCAACGTTGAATTGTGCTTGAAGTTGCTCGCCGACAGAGCGAACGCGGCGGTTGCCCAGATGGTCTATATCGTCGCCAGTGTGTTTCGATTCGTGGAGTTTTATCAAGTGCTTGATAATAGCAACAATATCTTCTATTGTAAGGACGGTAACATCGGTCGGAATATTAAGCCCAATTTTTTCGTTCATACGAACTCTACCGACAACACCAAGGTCGTAGCGTTTGGAGTTGAAGAAAAGTTTTTCGAGCAGTCCGGCAGCAGTTTCAATGTCTGGTGGGTCGCTCGAACGCATCTGACGGTAGATTGCTTCGAGGGCTTCTTCGCGGTTGCGGGTAGTATCCTTAGCTATTGTTCTTGCGATGATAGGTTCGTCGATTGGGTCTGTGTATGAGAAGAATCTCAAAGGAGTAATAGTAGTGGCTTTGAATTGAGCGAAAAGTTCTTCTGTCAGAATCATATCGCGGGTTGCGATAATTTCGCCTGTGTTCAAATCCACTACGTCGGAGGCAATTCTTTTGCCAATGTATGATTCATCTAAATCTTCGGGGTTTACATCAACTACAAGTTCGAACAGGTCAAGAATTTCCTTGTCCGAGGAAAATCCCAAAGCACGCAATAATGTAGTAACAGGGAATTTCTTCTTGCGGTCAATATAAGCATACATAACTTCGTGGATATCGGTAGTGAATTCAATCCACGAGCCACGGAAAGGAATAACGCGTGCGGAATAAATACGCACACCATTTGGGTGCATAGCATCGTCGAAGAATACGCCAGGCGAACGGTGTATCTGGCTTACGATAACGCGTTCGGCACCATTGATGATAAAGGTGCCGCGGCTTGTCATAGCGGGAATATTGCCTAAATAAACATCCTGCTCGATAGCTTCGATATAATCTTCGGAATCTTTATCGGCTTTGCTCGATAGCCGAAGTTTTGCTTTTAGAGGTTTTGCGTAAGTGAGTTCACGTTCGCGGCATTCTTCTTCGGTGTATTTAGGTTTATCAATCGAGTATTCAAGGAATTCGAGTTGGTAAATTGAGGAAGCATCTTCAATAGGGAAATTGTTATTGAAAGCTTGCTGCAATCCAATATTTCTACGTTTTTTTGGTGGCGTGTTTTCTTGTAAGAATTCTTCGTATGATTGGAGCTGCACTCCGAGCAAATCAGGATAGAGTGGCGCCCATTTCGTACGCGAGAAGTTCACTCGCTTCCGAAGTCGCACAATATCTTCCGAAGTGTCCAGCAGGAAGATATTGCTGGTGTCGCTTGTTTTATAATTAACCGGGAGAGCAGATTCGAAACCTTCGCCGATTATTTCCTGAAATTCATTGTTCTCCACAGTAAGCCTCCTCAGAAATTAAATTCATTATAAAAAATAGGATTTTTTGACGTTCCTCATTGCAAGAGCATAAAAAGAACATCAAAAAATCCTACCAACAACTGATATTTTCATTTTTATATATTTATTATGCAATTCTTTTTTATACTAATAAATAATATATGTGTAGCAAACCCACACAAGTTATTTCAAAAAAACAATTAGCTTTTTCTGATTATTATTGCAAAAGATATTATAGACATTTTGCATCATAGCTTTGCAAAAAATAATTGCAGGGGAGTGGTCTCCCCTGCTTAAAAAAACTACTTAAGTGTAACTTTAGCGCCTGCTTCTTCGAGTTTCTTCTTAATATCGTTAGCTTCGTCTTTGTTGCAACCTTCTTTAACGATTTTAGGAGCGCCTTCGACCAGGTCTTTAGCTTCTTTCAAGCCAAGACCAGTGATTTCGCGAACAGCTTTGATAACGTTAATTTTGTTAGCACCAACTTCTGTAAGTTCAACATCGAAGTCAGTTTTTTCTTCAGCTGGGGCTTCAGCAGCAGGAGCGCCAGGCATAGCGCCAGCCATCATTACAGGAGCGGCAGCGGTAACTCCGAATTTTTCTTCTAAAGCTTTTTTGAGTTCAGCAGCTTCAACTAATGTGAGATTGGAAATCTCTTCAACTAATTTTTCAACTTTTTCAGACATTTTATTAAACTCCAAAAATTATTCAAAAAAAATTAAGCGGCATTTTGTTTTTTAGCGACTTCTTCGATAAGCGAAGCCACATCACGCATAACAGCGTTGATAGAGCCGATAATGCCAGAAATCGGCGAGTTGAGACTGCCAAGAATACCTGCAACAAGGTCTGCGCGGGATGGCAGTGAAGCAATAACTTTCAAATCCTTTCCGTCGAAGTACTGACCTTCGATGAAAGCGGCTTTGAGTTCGAGTTTTTGCTCTTTTTCGTAGAAATCTTTGATAATTTTAGCCGGAGCGACAGCATCGTCGTAAGCTAAAATCATAGCTGTCTGACCGAAAAGGCGACGCTCGGGCAGCTCGTATCCACCAACTTGTGCAAGAGCACGCAGAATTAGCGTGTTTTTTGCAACTTTGAAGGTAGAATTTTTCGATTTAAATTCACGGCGAATTTTGTTAATTTCTTCGACAGTGATTTTAGTAAAATCTACGAAATAAATCCCTTTTGCAGACTGCAGTTTCTCGACTAAATTCTCAACTATGCTTTGTTTTTTTTCGCGAGTAATCATAAACCTCTGTCCGTTTTTTGATTTATTTTAACGTTGCTTTCGGGAACAATCGCCTTTATGGGGCGAAGGAGAAGCATCCCGAATGCAGCGAGTGCGTAATAGACTTAAAATTTAGAATTTATCAAATGATTGGTCGCTTACAGCAACGCCCGGTCCCATAGTAGAGCTGAAATAAACGCTTTTTACGTATTTACCCTTAGCAGTAGCAGGTTTAGCACGCATAATGCTCTGGTAGAAAGCATTAACGTTTTCAGCAAGTTTTTCAGGTGGGAAGGAGCATTTGCCAACAGCCGCGTGAATATTACCGGTTTTATCGACACGGAATTCGATTTTACCGGCTTTAAGTTCAGCAACAGTTCTAGCAACATCAAAAGTAACTGTGCCGACTTTCGGGTTTGGCATCAAACCACGCGGACCGAGAATACGACCAAGCTTACCGACTTCTCCCATAACATCGGGAGTAGCAACAACAACGTCAATATCAGCCCAACCGCCTTTAATTTTTTCGATGTATTCTTCCAATCCGGCGTAGTCTGCTCCTGCGTCCAAAGCTTCTTTATCTTTTGGAGGCTTGCAGAGAACAAGTACTTTAACTGTTTTACCAGTGCCGTGGGGAAGAGATACAGTCCCGCGAACCATTTGGTCAGCTTTACGTGGGTCGACGCCTAATCTCATAGAGATTTCAAAGGATTCGTCGAACTTCGCGGTGGCATTTTTTTTGACGATTTCAATAGCTTCGCCTACGTTATAGAGTTTGTTTCTATCGAAGCTACTGACAAGTTTCCTGTACCTTTTTCCTCTTTGTCTCATTTCAATCTCGTAATTAATTATTCAACAACATTGATGCCCATACTTCTTGCAGTTCCCTTAATCATACTCATAGCAGATTCGATGGAAGTGCAATTGAGGTCATCCATTTTAATTTTAGCAATTTCTTCGCATTGAGCGACTGTAACTTTGCCGACTTTTGTTTTGTTTGGCTCGGCTGAACCTTTCTGCAAACCTGCTGCTTTCAGAAGCAGAACAGGTGCCGGAGGCGACTTAATGATAAAAGTGAAGCTTTTATCAGTATAGTAAGTAACAACCACTGGCAATATTGTTCCCTGCTGTTTAGCGGTTTTGGCATTGAACTGCTTAACAAATTCCATACCTGCCAAGCCTCTCTGACCAAACGCCGGACCAACAGGTGGAGCCATAGTTGCTTCGCCTGCTTTGAGTTGGAGTTTGAATGTTCCTGCTACTTTCTTAGCCATTTTACTTTTACTGAATGTGAAAAATACGTTTATTTATTCTCTATTTCGACTTGGCTGAAGTCAAGTTCCACTGGTGTTTTACGCCCAAGGATACCCACTTCAACTTTCATCTTTTGTTTTTCGTAATTAATTTCTTTGATTGTCCCGCTGAATGTGTTGAATGGTCCATCTATTACTCGTACGGGGTCACCAATTTCGAATTGGGTAACCACAGTTTCGATATCTTTTCTTTCTTCCACTCGCCCAAGGATTCTTTTGATTTCGTCGGGTTGCAAAGCCTGGGGTTCGTTTTTACGCCCGACAAAAGCAACCACAGAGGGCAATGATTGGATAATTTCGCGTGTTTTCTTATCTAAAATTGCTTTGACAATGATGTAGCCGGGCAAAAAATTCTTCCGACGAGAGCGGCGTTTGCCACCACGCACTTCATAGACAGTTTCTTCGGGGATGACAACCTCTAAGATTTTATCTTTCAGGTTCAGTCGCTTTACTTCGGCTTCGATGTTTTGCTTAACGCGGAGTTCGTGTCCGGTGAAGGTGCGCAGGGCGTACCATCGTGCTTCGGTAGTGGAACGTTCGTCGTCGGACAATTTTTTGGGAGGTTCGACGAATTCTTCTTTTTTGCGTTCCAAAGCGGAGAAATCGAAGTCGTCGTTGCTGTCGGGTTGAGAGCTTTCGCCAAGCTGTTCAATATTTTCGTATGTATCGTCGAAATTCATATCGCTCTGATTTTATAATTTTAAGTTAAAAAATAGCTTTCATAATTGCAGTCAAAGCCTGGTCGACAACCAAAATGAAAAGTGTGATAACCAAAGTAACCCCGATAACAACTTTGGTAGATTCCTTCAATTGTTCTTTTGTGGGCCAGGAGACTTTTTTCATCTCGGCAACAACTTCATTAACGAATTTTTTAATTTTAGCAACCATAACACATTCTCATTTACAAATAAAAAAATCTCGGCAAACGCGATGCTTGCCTTAAAATTGATTGCACGGGTGGTAGGACTCGAACCCACAGCCAACGGTTTTGGAGACCGCTACTCTACCAATTGAGCTACACCCGTAATTGCAAATTTTTTCCGCAGAGCTGATGACCGGGATTGAACCGGTGACCTCATCCTTACCAAGGATGTGCTCTACCAACTGAGCTACATCAGCGTTTGCTTCGCCCGAGCGGGAAACGGGATTCGAACCCGCGGCCCTCAGCTTGGGAAGCTGATGCTCTACCAGCTGAGCTATTCCCGCATTTACGACAAAAAAAGCGGCTTTTGTAATTCCACAAGAATTATTAAATTGTATGCCGCTATCTCTTCGAGCTGAGCGGGAGACGAGACTCGAACCCGCGACCCTCAGCTTGGAAGGCTGATGCTCTACCAACTGAGCTACTCCCGCATAATTTGTTTTCATAGTGGGCAGGGAAGGATTCGAACCTCCGTAGGGCGGAGCCCAGCAGATTTACAGTCTGCCCCGGTTGACCACTTCGGTACCTGCCCGAACAATTTAGGAATACAAAAATACAAACATTTTTCTAATTTGCAAAACTTTTTTTTCGAATTAACATTTTTTTATTTTTTTGAATTTATTTTTTTACACCTTTTTAGCTGAATTTTTATTGTTAATTTTTCAATAAATTGTTCAATCAGTTTCTAAAACACTATTAATCACAAGCGATTCAGTCAAATCTAAACAAATAAAATAAGGACGACTAAATTCCGTCAATTACTTATATTCTCAAAATTTTCGTTATGATGTATTTATCAATTTTGCTCAGCGCCCTATTATTTATGGCAGAAAGTAACGAAACAGCCAGAGTTTCTTTGCTTGCATTGCACAACAAGGTTGCAGCAGGCGAAAGCACCTGGATAGCTGTCGAAATAGAACCGAAGGAAGGCTGGCACACATACTGGGCAAATCCCGGTGCATTATTTAGACAACTCCCTTTTGCCGTAAATCAGGCTGGCACACATACTGGGCAAATCCCGGTGATGCGGGGCTTGCTACAACCGTTGAGTGGAATTTGCCGAAAGGTATCTCATTGGTCGATACCGTCTGGCAAGTGCCCGAAATAATCCAAACTGACGAGATTATATCCTACGGCTATCATCACAAACACTATATTTTCTATAAATTTACAGTTCCTGATAATTTAGAAAATCAAATTTTCGAAATTACGGGTGTTGTAAAGTGGCTTGCTTGCAAGGAAAAGTGTTTGCCGGGCAAAGATACAGTCAAAATTCAACTTATTTCGAGCAATCGCAGCGAGATTAATAGAAGTTTCTCTGACATTTTTGGCAATATTCCTGTCAGATTGGACAATCCTTTGCGTGGAGAAATCAAAGATAATATGCTTGAAGTGAAACTCAGCGGAAGCCTTAATTTATCCGAAAAAGCAAGAATTATTCCGTATCTGGAAGGGATAATTGACAATTCAGCGGCTCAATCTATGCAGGGAAGTTCGCTTGTTGCTCGGCTCGATGCTTTCCACGTGGAAATACCAAAAGAATTTAAAGCATTGATTGTTGATAACGAAAAAGCTTACGATGTTGTAATATTTTTATAATAAAAGGAGGATTTATGAACTCGCTATTTGGTGTATTTGCTCTTATTGCTTTGAGCTTCGCACTGACAAACGTATTTGCTCAAAACAAAGCTGAAATCGACAAACCTGCCCCCGATTTCGAACTAACCGACGTCAATGGCGTAAAGCACAAACTTTCGGATTTTCGGGGAAAATATGTTGTGCTCGAATGGATTAATTTCAATTGTCCATTTGTGAAAAAGCACTACGACAGCAAAAATATGCAAAAATTGCAGGATAAATACACACAGCAGGGCGTTATCTGGCTTGCTATTTGCTCGTCGGCACCCGGAAAAGAAGGGCACCTTCCGAAAGATGAAATCAAGAAACGCTCCGAAAACTATAAAACAAAATTCACTGCATATTTAATTGACGAAAGTGGAGACGTCGGGCGTTTGTATTCAGCAAAGACGACACCTCATATGTATATTATCGACCCACAAGGAACGCTTATTTATGCAGGAGCAATCGATAGCATTCGCTCAACCGACAAAGCAGACATCGAAAAAGCTGAAAACTATGTGTCGAAAGCACTCGGTGAAGCGCTTGCGGGCAAGCCCGTCTCGACGAAAGTAACTCAACCCTACGGTTGCTCGGTGAAATACTAAATCTAAATCTTCTCAGATTGTTACATAATTTCCCGATCTTAGAACCTTCCGAAGGTTTGGAACCTTCCGAAGGTTTCCTCAATTCCGAAGGTTTTTCTATAAAGGTAGCACAGACATTCCTGTCTGTGATTGTTCATAGCGTGAAATAAACGTGTTTTCACAGATTTTCTCAATATTTCCAGGCTTAGAACCTTCCGAAGGTTTGGAACCTTCGGAAGGTTTTTTCTATAAAGGTAGCACAGATATTCCTGTCTGTGCAAGCAATTTTTATAAATGCTCCCAATTTTATATTCGCAACTAATTTCAATATTCCCTTCTGTTCCCTAATTATTAATATTAGAAAAAAAAATTCTCAATATGTTTTGGTAAATTCTTAATTTTGTTTTTTAAAATATTAAATTGGGTTGATAAAATGAAAGTTGGCGTTATTGGGCTTGGATATGTTGGTTTGCCGCTTGCTGCGGCAATTCAGAAAAAGACTGATTATCAGGTTGTTGGGTTCGACCTTTCGGAAAAGAAAATCGAGAAAATAAAGAATAGAATTTGCCCAATAGACGACCATCAGTGCGAGCAAGACTTAAAAGAAATCACATTGCAAGTATCTGCAAGCGACGAAATACTTGCGGGCTGCGATATTTTCATTATCTGCGTTCCAACGCCCGTCCTCGACGACTACACTCCCGACCTGCAACCTGTGAAAAATGCCGTTTCAACTGTTGCTAAACACCTGCAAAAAGGCAACTACGTTGTGATAGAATCAACCATAAATCCGGGCGTTTGCGACGAAGTTGTAATCCCGATGCTCGAAGAAGCAACTCACTTGATAGCCGGACGTGATTTCGACGTTGCTCACTGCCCTGAGCGAATTAATCCCGGCGACCCTCACTGGAATGTCTATAACATTCCGCGAAATATAGGTTCCACGCGTCCGGAATCAACACGGTTTCTTGCTGATTTCTACCGTCGATTCGTGGATGCGGAAATCAACGAAATGCCCGACCTGAAAAGCACCGAAGCAACGAAAATTATCGAAAACACTTTCCGCGATATAAATATTGCGTTCTCCAATGAACTTGCCAAATCGTTTGATGTGCTTGGAATTGATATACTTACGGTAATAAAAGGTGCCTCGAACAAGCCATTTGCGTTTATGCCGCACTATCCGGGTTGTGGTGTGGGCGGACATTGTATACCTGTCGACCCATATTATTTGATTGAAAGGGCAAGCAAAAGCGGCTTCGACCATAAGTTTCTGAAAATTGCGCGGGAAATTAACAATTCTATGCCTGCCTACACAATTGAATTGCTTGCGAATGCTCTCAACGAATACGCTAAACCCATTAAAAGCACACCAATCGGACTTCTTGGGTTATCCTACAAAGCAAATGTCGGTGATTTGCGCGAAAGCCCCGCTCTGAAAATTATGCAGATTTTGCAGCAGAAAGGTGCTGATTTAATTGTCTTCGACCCATATTTCCCTGAAATGAGCAACGCAAGCAGTTTGGAGGAAATTTTAGAAAAGTCTTTTGCCATAATAATTGCAACAGACCACAGCGCTTTTAGAACGATAAATTCCGAATTACTTGCAAAGCATAATGTTAAGATTGTTATCGATGGAAAAAACTGCCTGAATAAAGAAGAAATTCGTGCAAGTGGCATATACTATAAAGGAATAGGGCGGTAATGCGTGCAGTTGTCCAGAAAGTTAGCAACGCCGAAGTTGTTATTGAAGGAAAATCGAACGGGAAAATTGGTCGCGGCGTTTGCGTTTTCATTGCAATGAAAGAAAGCGATAGCGATAAAACTATCGAGTGGATGACACAGAAAATACTTAATTTGCGCATTTTTCCCGATAGCGACGGCAAAATGAACCTGTCAGTTACGGACATTGCGGGCGAAATTTTGATTATCTCGAACTTCACTCTTTACGGCGATTGCCGTAAAGGCTCGCGCCCAAGCTACACAGAATCGGCGCCACCTTCGATAGCCGAGCCATTATACGAAAGGTTTGTTCAGCACTTCCGTTCATCGACAAACTTGAAGGTAGAAACGGGCATTTTCGGTGCGATGATGGATGTTCGCTTGCAAAACGATGGTCCTGTAACACTGATTATAGATAGGGATTAGCGTATGGGGAATTTAGTATTAATCGGAGTTGTAGGCAATTATTATGGCTGGAAAGGTGAGTTTAATTTCATTCTGGAATACAGGAAAATCGAGGCGTTGCCCTATGGTATGAAGGTAAAAATCGGTTATTCGCCTAATTTTTCAGAAGAATACACTATTGAGCACTTTCAGAAAAAAAATAATCGTGCAGTAGCAAAGCTCGTAGAAATAAACGATAAAGAAGGTATCGAAAAACTTCGCAATCAAGGTGTTTTCGCAGACGAAGAAGAAATTCAAAAGCATAATTCCAAATTTATTTCGAGCAACACTATTGTTGGTTGCAAAGTGATTGATATTGCAAACGGCAATGTATTAGGGGAAATCGTGGAAATCTGGGAATTGCCTGCAAACGATGTTTGGCTTGTCGTAACAGATTTTGGCGAACTGCCTTTGCCTGTGATTGAGGACGTGATTGTCGAGACAGATTTCGCCAATAAATTAGTAAAAATAAATGTTATTGACGGACTTCTGGATTTGACACACAATAGAGGTGCAGTTGATGAGGATTGATATTATATCGGCTGTTCCCGAACTTATGACATCTTACATTCAAGGCAGCATACTGAGAATTGCCCAGGAGAAGAGGCTTGTCGAGATACATTTGCATAATCTGCACGATTACGCACTTGACCGCTTCCGCCATATAGACGACACACCGTATGGCGGTGGCGCCGGAATGATTATCAAGTGCCAGCCGATATTTGATTGCATCGAAAAACTCCAACAAGAACGCGCTTACGATGAAATTATCTATGTGTGTGCCGATGGATACCCGCTTACGCAAACAGTTTGCAATGAACTATCTTTGAAGCAAAACGTAATCATACTTGCGGGACATTACAAAGGAATAGACCAGCGTGTGCGGGACTACTTAGTAACGCGCGAAATTTCTATTGGGGACTATGTGCTAAGCGGCGGGGAATTGCCCGCACTGGTGCTAACCGATGCGATAGTTCGCTTGATACCTGGTGTAATTGGCAACGCGGAATCGGCATTGGAGGATTCATTCCAGAATGGGTTGCTCGAACCGCCGCAATATACCAAGCCGTCGGAATTTCGCGGTATGCGAGTGCCGGAGGTGTTGCTCTCGGGCAATCACGAGCGAATTCGCCAATGGCGTGAGCAGCAAGCATTGGAAAAAACACGCCTTCGCCGCCCTGATTTGCTGGGAGAGGGATAGAGGAAATAATAAGCAATAACAAACAAAATTTATCGTAAAATTATTGTTTCTGTTTAATTAATCAATATGAATTGTGTTATTCGATACCAGTAACATAAATAGCAATGCTCAACTTCTTACTATCAAAGAAGCGAGTGTCTTTGCTTCTTCTTTTACAGGGAAAAAAGTAACTACTTCAAATATAACCTACTTAATTCAGTATGGGCGAATTAGAAAATATGGTTCCAACGGACAAACCCTTGTTTCAAAAGAAGAACTAATTGAGTATTATAATTCACACAAAGGGAAAAGAGAACTAACCTGGCGGGAACAACTGGGCGAAGATTTAAATTGGGCTTTATCTTTCGACCAATACAAAGAAGCAGAGACAACAAAACACGTTCATCGGCTACATCCTTACAAAGGGAAATTCATCCCGCAGCTTGTAGAGTATTTTTTAGATAATCATACTGATGCTTTCAAGCAAGAAGTTTATTTTAACAAAGGAGATATAGTTCTTGACCCGTTTTGCGGTAGTGGAACAACATTAGTTCAATGCAATGAATTAGGTATCCACGCAATCGGAGTAGATATTTCTGAGTTCAATACGCTTATCTCTAATTGTAAAATTGCAAAATATGATATAATTGACGTCCATAGAGAAGTGCTCAGAATAACAAAAGCATTAAAGTCTTTTCTTTCAAATTCTAAAACACTTGAATTTGATGAGAAACTTACACAATATCTTTCTGAATATAACAACAAGCATTTCCCCGTTCCTGACTTCAAATATAAGCTTCGCAAAGGTGAAATCGATGAAAAACAGTACGGATACAAAAAGGAAAGGGAATTTCTTAATGTTTTCCAAGAACTGATTGATAAATACGAAATTAATCATATTCAAGAAAAATCAGATAAATTCATAGATAAATGGTATTTAAAACCTATCAGGGAAGAAATTGAATACGTATATAAAGAGATTTCAAAAGTTACTAATCAGAATACCAAAAACTTAGTCAGCTTGATATTAAGTCGAACTATGCGTAGTTGTAGAGCAACAACTCACGCTGACCTTGCAACACTAATTGAACCAGTAACCGCACCATATTATTGTTCCAAACACGGGAAAATTTGTAAGCCACTTTTTACAATATTAAAATGGTGGGAAACATACTCGAAGGACACTTTGAAAAGGGTTTTAGAATTTGATAAACTTAGAACCTCTACAAATCAGATATGTTTAACCGGCGATAGCAGGAGTATCAATATCACAGACGAATTATACCGTATAAATCCTTCTTTTGCAAAATTAGTATCTGAACAAAAAATTAAAGGGATTTTCTCGTCCCCGCCTTATGTTGGATTAATTGATTATCACGAGCAACACGCTTATGCTTATGATTTGTTTGGTTTCCGCAGACGAGATGAATTAGAAATAGGTCCATTGTTCAAAGGTCAAAGCAAAGAAGCAAGGGAAAGTTACGTTGAAAGCATTGCTTCGGTTCTGTTAAACTGTAAGAGATTTCTTGCAAATGATTATCACGTGTTTTTGGTAGCAAATGACAAATATAATTTGTATCCAATTATTGCTGAAAAATCAGGGATGAAAATTGTTAATCAATTTAAAAGACCAGTGCTGAACCGAACAGAAAAAGATAAAGGTGCTTATTCTGAAATCATTTTTCATCTGAGAGGTAAATAATGACTGAAGAGCAAAAGACAAATGTTATCGATACAATTATAAAATCATTAAGAAAAAAACTAAGCAATTATAAGCCTGAGACAGTTAATATGCCATTCCATTATCGATTATTGGGACGCGATAGAATGGCATTATACTCTTTTATTCAATCTTTGAATACAACTTTTGGTACTTCCATATTCGAACCCGTTGCGTTGGCAGTAGCAAAAGGGCGTTTTGCAAAAGTCCGCTCTCAGTACGAAATTGGTAATACTATCAGCGAAGGCTCACAACAAGCCATTCAAAGTATTATCAACAGGTTATCAGTTGCAGATACTGCACCCAATAAACAAAATGAACTTGATGAAATTCGGAGAGCTACAAATACTGAGAAAATAAACATAATAAAAACCGTCAAAGCTGACATTTTTTTAGAAAACAAAGGCGGCGAAATGTTTTTCATTGATTTGAAAACTGCCAAACCAAATATTAGTAATTTCAAAGATTTTAAAAGAACACTTCTTGAATGGGCTGCAATCGCATACACACAAAATATACAAGCGAAAATTCATACTCTTATTGCTATACCTTATAATCCATACGAACCTAAACCTTATGAAAGATGGACAATCAAAGGTATGTTAGACGACAAACACGAATTAATGGTTGGTCGAGAATTTTGGGATTTCCTTGGTGGAAGAGGTACTTACGATAATCTTCTTGAATGTTTTGAAATAGCAGGAATTCAGTTAAGAACTGAATTAGATAATTATTTTATTCAATTTACATAAATAAACAATTTAAAATTTTGTTTTGCTTTCCTTTTTCCTTACAATTTATTTTCTTCTTATCTGTTATAATAATATATTTTTTTCCGCGGTTGCGATGGTTGATAATTTTACAAATTTGTTTGATAAATATAAGGATTTTGCGACTGTTTGCAACGATTTGCGAACGCTTTTCGCTACTGTCGACAAACTCGTCAACGAAATCTGCGACTACGAATATATGGTGCTGTATTACTACACAGCACATTCCGATAGATTAATTGCCGTTACAACAAAAGGGCTTACAAAAGAAGAAAGATTTGTTGCTCAAAAAACTGCTATGCAACGCGCGCCCGGTCGCTGCCTGCGAGCAAAAGAAATCATCTATATCAAGGAAGCTGATGCCGAAGCATACGAACTTCAAACCAAATTTGTAAAGCCCACCTTGCTTAATTCAAGGCTATATATTCCTCTGATAAACAATAATCAGGTGCTGGGCGTTTATTCGCTTGCAAGCACAAAAGTTGATAATTTCTCCGACGAAGTCGTTAGCGCTATTTCATTTATTACCAACATTGCAGCAGTTATTTACAAAAAAATAATCGACACTCGCGACCTGGAACGAATGAACAAACGGCTCGAAGAAATTAATCGCAACTTCCTTTCGCAAAAACTTCAATCTATTGGTCAGCTCGCTGCGGGCATAGCCCACGAAATCAATACACCACTGCAATACATAAACGATAATTTAGATTTTTTAGAGCATTCCTACGAAGCTTTGTCATATTTTGCTTCAAGCATTAATGAACTGATTTTTGAATTGGATATTGAGAACTGGGAAAAAGCTCGAAACATAATCAAGAAAAATATCAAAGAAACTGATATCGATTTTTTCCTTTCCGAAATTCCTGGTGCAATAAGTCAGTCGCAAGAAGGAATTCTTAAAATTAGCAAAATTATCAACACAATTAAGAATTTCTCGCAAGTGGGCATTCGTGAGCAATCTTTTCTCAATATTAACCGGACACTCGAAGATATTGTGCTGATTACACGCAATGAATGGAAAAAAGTTGCAGATGTTAAATTATTACTGCACGACGACCTGCCTGTCATCTATTGTTACGCCGACGAAGTTAATCAAGTGTTGTTGCAGTTTTTGCTCAATTCCATTGATGCAGTTAAAGAAAAAATGCAGATTGACAATAATTACACTTTCGGCAAAATTGAAATCTCAACTTGCTTTGGCGAAAGATATATTGCAATTCAATTCGTCGACGACGGAATTGGCATTCAGGAAAAGCATTTAGATAGAATTTTCGACCCATTTTTCACAACCAAGCCACCTGGCAAAGGAACTGGTCAGGGGCTTGCTATCGCACATAGTGTGATTTGCAGCAAACTTGGTGGTGATATTTTTGTCTCATCAAATTATTTGAAAGGAACAGAATTTATTATTAAATTGCCATACGAGTAATTATTATTTGAAGCTAAGTTATGGCAAAAGTTTTGTTTGTGGACGACGAAGAGTTTATTTTGCTTGGGTTAAAGCGGTTAATTAAAACAACATCTGACGCTATCGATGCTGAATTTGCACAATCAGGCAAAGAAGCTCTCGAAAAAATATCGTCTAAAAATTTCGACGTTATCGTTACTGATTTATATATGCCCGGAATTGATGGCGTTAAATTGCTTGAATTTGCAAAAGAAACTCAACCTAATGCTATAAGAATTATGATGACGGGGCACATTAATTCTGAAATTGAAAAATTCAAGAACGAATTTGCTCATATAATTCTTTCAAAACCTGTTAGTTACAAAATGTTGTTGGATACTATCAGCAACTGCCTTTCAAAAAAAGAAGAATTACTGCAACAATGAACAAAAAAATTCTCTTCGTTGACGATGAAATAAACGTTCTGCACGGTTACAGACGAAATCTTAGAAGCCTATTCGATGTTCATATAGCAAATAGTGGCAGCGAAGCCCTCAAAATCATTGCCGAACAAGGCGATTTCGCTGTTATTATCTCCGACTACCGTATGCCCGAAATGGACGGAATTGAGCTGCTTCACAAAGTCAAAGAAATTTCGCCCGATACTATCAGAATTATTCTTACAGGATTTGCCGATATGCAAATTGCCATCGAAGCAATCAACGAGGGCAATATTTTCCGCTTCCTTACTAAACCTCTGCCTACGGATAAACTAATCAACTCGATTAATGACGCGCTCGAACAATACAGGCTCATCACAACAGAAAAAGAACTCACCCGAAAGCTTCAAGAAGCCTACGACACAATCAGAAAAGACCTTGAAACTGCCGCCGAATTGCAACGCGAGTTTCTTCCGCAAAATAATGTTTCATTCGGCGATTGCCGATTTAACTGGATATTTGTGCCAAGTGTGTTTGTTTCGGGCGACACATTTAATTTTTTCCCCTTAAATAATAGACATATTGCTTTCTACATTGTAGATGTAGCGGGACACGGACTGCCAGCGGCGTTTCTGTCGGTCTCGCTTTCTCGTTCACTAAGTCAGGATACAGGGAAAAAACTGCTGCTCGACGAAAAAACGGGCGATTATATTTTGCCATCGCTTGTAATAAAATCGCTCAACGAACAGTTTCTCTCGCGTGGCAAAAATGCGGAATATTTCACAATGCTCTATGGTGTCATCGACTTAATCGAAGATAAAATTGTATTTTCGCAGGCGGGTCATCCAAATCCATTTTTGATTAAAGCTGGCGGCAAAGCCGAAATAATTGTCTCTCGCGGATTTCCCGTTGGTATTTTGCCCGAAGCCGAATACTACGACCAGATTATTCCATTCGAAACGGGTGATAAATTCATCATCTATACAGACGGAATAACAGAATGCGCTGGCGTTAAAAATAAATTGATTATTCAAAATAAACTTGTTGAGTTCCTCAACAACCACTCGAACAATAATTCCGAAATTATGCTCCGCTCGATTGTTCCCGAACTTAAAGTCTGGACAAACGGAGAAGAATTCTACGACGACCTCACAATGCTAATAATCGAACGAAAGCTATTTTAGACGCGTTTGAAACTTTTATCCAGCTCGTGCAAACTAATTTCAAGCACAACCGGACGACCGTGCGGGCAAACGTATGGCATATTGCACTGCATAAGATTTCGAGCAAGGTGTAGCATCTCGTCTTGCGAAAGCTTCTGCCCTGTTTTCACTGCCGAACGGCAAGCGTAGCTTGCGGCAAGACTGTCCCGCTTCGAACTATGCTTGATTTCAAGCAATTTCACATATTCGCTTAAAATTTCGGAAAAGCTGGATATTGCTTCATTCTCGGAAATATCCAGCGGAACGCTCATTATTTCAATTTTGCCATCGGGATACAAATTAAAATCGAAGCCGAGCTTTCTCAATTCCTGCTCTATTTCTCTTGCAATTGCTATTTGCGAAGGTTCAAGAACTGAACTAATAGGAAAGAGCAACACCTGCATATTCGAAAAATCTGCGTTCATCGCGCGCAAAGCTCGTTCGTAGAGTATTCGCTCGTGTGCGTTGTGCTGGTCAATGATGAACACACCTGCGGGGCTCTGCATCAATATGTATTTATTGTGAATTTGGAGAAATTGGGCATCTTCGCTAATTTCAATTCTGTCCTTGGGAGTTTGGAAATCGCTTTTCGGGGTAGTATCGAAAAGCAAATCAAAGGCACTTCTGCTGCTTTGCCCGGAATTTCCAAAACGGTGTTCGAGCGGGGGACACCAGTCCGAAGTTTGCTTCATTGCAAAACTTTCGGTTAGCACTTCGCCCGTTTTTCTATTGACAAGAATATTATTTAGGGAATTTTCCTGCGCATCGAAACGAACAAACGGGCTACTGCCTGATTTTTCTACCTTGTGGGCAGTGGTGAAGTTGTATTTTGCAAGCACTTCCGAAACTGCTCGATGAAGTGCCGAGAAAATCATTTTCTCGTCGTCGAACTTTACTTCGTGCTTTTGCGGATGAATATTAATATCAACTTTTCGTGGGTCAATCTCTATGTTGATAACATAAAAAGGCTTGTAGTTTTTTTCGAGAAGGTGCTCGAAAGGTGCAAATATAGCATAATTCAGATTTTTGCTGACAACGGGACGGTTGTTTACGAACAAATGCTGATAGTTTCCCGTCGGGCGGGCTGCTGCGGGCTTACCGATAAATCCTTGAATTGAGACCAAATCGTTAGAAAATTCAACTTTTGCAATTTCGTTGGCAATATTTTCGCCGAAAACGTTTTTTATTCGCTCTTCCTGGCTCGATGGGTGCAAATCATATACTAAATTATCAGAATCATAGTAAACTAATCTTTTGTCGAAGTGAATTACAGCAAATCTTGTAATAGTTTCAGTGATATAGCGGTATTCAGTAATATCTGATTTGAGAAATTTCTTGCGTGCGGGAACATTAAAAAATAAATTTCTCACGAAGACCTGTGTTCCATTGTCGCACTTGACAGGTGAAATTTGAAACGGCTGGTTTGGCTCCGACCGCAAGGACCAACCGTGTTCGTCCTGGGCGCGTTTGGTGCGAATTTCCATCGAAGCAACAGCAGAAATCGACGCAAGCGCCTCGCCGCGAAACCCATAAGTTTGTATTTTCTCTAAATCCTCTTGTGTCAATATTTTGCTGGTGGAATGCCTCAAAGGTGCAAGTTCCAAATCTTCGCGGCTCATTCCTTTGCCGTTGTCGAGCACGTGAATTAGAGTTTTGCCCGAGCCTTTCACAACTATACCGATAGAGGTTGCACCTGCATCAAGCGAATTTTCGACCAATTCCTTAACAACAGATTCGGGACGCTGAACTACTTCGCCCGCTGCAATCTGGTTTGCAATGTATTCGGGCAAAATCTTTATTTGGTTGTTTTGTTCCATAAAAGTAATGACGATGGAACGCTAATTAGATTTATTACCACAATCCTGTGGCAATTTAACAATAAAAGTAGAGCCGCTTCCGGGTTTGCTCCGAACTTCGATTTGCCCACAGTGAGCTTCTACTGCGCGGCTTACAATGGACATTCCGAGCCCGTAGCCAGAAATTTGACCCACATTCGAAGCACGATAGAATGATTGAGTAAGCAGGTGTTGCTCTTCTTCGGGTATGCCAATTCCATAGTCAGTAACTATGAGCTCAATCATCTGGTCGTTGCAATTAACAGTAAAATCAATTACTTTGCTATTTGGTGAATACTTAATTGCATTCGAAAGCAAATTATTAATCACAAGAGAAATAAGTTGGTCGTCTAAAATTACATTTTTGCAATTACCATTCAAATTAAAGTTAATTCTATGCGAAAAGCCCGAGTTGAATTCTGCATTTTTGATTAAGTTCAAGCAAAGTTGCTCCAAGTTGCATTCTCTTGGATTAAACTGGAAATTGCCGCTATCCATACGCCCGATAACAAGCAGATTTTCCATTAAGTTCGTCATCTTCTGAATTGTTTCTTTTATGCGTTCGATTTGCTTTTGGCGTTCTTCGGGATGAATTTTGTCGTAATATTTGCCGAGCATATCAGCCGCGAGCATAATTGTAGTGAGCGGTGTGCGAAATTCGTGAGAAACCATCGAGATGAACTGGGTGCGAAGTTTATTCAAATCTTGTTGTTTGGCAAGCGCTGCTTCCATTTTGCGTTCTGCGTTAATTCTGTCTGTAACGTCGAGAGTGATGAACACGCTCCAAATATCATCAGGCAATGGAAGCTGCTCGCAAGAAAGCAAAATGTGGCGCTCCGCCCCTTCGAGATTAATCGTAATTTGCCTGTTTACGTAAGATTTATCATTTTCGATTGCATCAATAATATTTGTCAATAGTTCGCTATTTTTGAATTCGGAGAATTCATCTATTGAATTACCAATTGCACGGTCGCGATTAATTCCAAAAAATTCAGTGCATTTAATATTTGCATCGATAAATGTTTTTTTCTGTTCGATATAATAAAAATAGGAACGGGGCTGGAATGGAAAATTTTGGAAAAACGCGTCTCGCTTTTGAGAAGTTCTTCCTGCGAACGATACAATTGAGTTAAATCCTCCGAAATACCAAGGAAATATCGCGGTTCGCCTTTGCTATTCTTGATAAGAATTTTTTTCGTAAGCAACACTTTCAATTTGCTATTTTTCGTAAGGCACATCTCCTCGACGGTTTGAGTGGTGATATTGCTTCGAATGAGTTCAATATCTTTCGAGTGGTAATATTCAGCATATTTTGGGTGGAAAAGCTCGAAAACTGTTTTGCCAATCATCTCATCGGGCGAAAATTCGATTATATCAATTGCACTTTTGTTGACAAACAGATATTTCATAGTAGTAACGTCTTTAACATAAATCAAGCTGGGAATATTTTCAAGAATTGTTTGCATAAAAAGATGGTGTTCGCGCAGCATACCTTCCTCTTTCAGAATTGCGGTGATTTCACGCTCCAAAGCAGAAGTTTTTTCGTCTTCGGTAAGCTGGTCTGAGTGCAAAATACTTTTCGATTGCCCGTATTTCAATAGTTTATCAATTTCACGAGCAAAATGGTCCTGGTGCGAAAAATTAAACACCAGAGAAATGCCTTTTTTAATAAGAAGCGAAGCATCAAATTCGGTGATTTCATCAGAAAGAACAACTATCGGAACGTCTATATTTTGCCTGTATTGAGGGACTGCGTCTGAGTATTTTGCAAATTCAAGAAGAACAACAGCAACGTCGATTATGTGCTCGTGCTTGCGATTAATATAATCATAAATATCTTTGAAAATAAAGTATTCGACAAGGTAGCCCCAATC
>JAKIZO010000013.1:0-259 GCA_022707965.1 Bacteroidota bacterium | reverse complement strand
TAAGTTCTTAGTTAATTTTCCGATAAGTTGCGTGTTGCTTTCGCAAAAGAAGCCAACGCTAATATTTTTGTCCATATTCGATTAATTTATCTCATTATTATTAATATTTTCGAGAAATACTTTTGAAGTAGGATAAGCAAATTTAATTTGGTTTTTCTTAAATTCATCGAAAATTTTGTATAATACTTCCTGTTGCTTGTCGAGAAACACTTTCAGATTGTCATCTTCCACCCAGAAGATAGCCTGAAAATCGAGCGAA
>JAKIZO010000012.1 GCA_022707965.1 Bacteroidota bacterium | reverse complement strand
AGATAAAGGGTTAAGACGCAGGGCTCTGAATTGTACTATATTAGTATCGCGACCCTTTCCAAATACTCCCTTTGTCAGGGATGTAGTCTCTGAATTGTACTATATTAGTATCGCGACAGTTTAAAAATTGTTTTTAAATCTGCAAGTGTTTTTTTATCTCTGAATTGTACTATATTAGTATCGCGACTCACAGTGGAGGGCAAACCGCCTTGGTGGTTCGAATCTCTGAATTGTACTATATTAGTATCGCGACTCTCTTTAATTCTATTAATAAATTTTATTATTTCTTCCTCTGAATTGTACTATATTAGTATCGCGACTCGGAACTGCATGTTTCATATATTGCCCCATTGTCTCTCTGAATTGTACTATATTAGTATCGCGACGTTATGTCTTTGTTCGTTGTTAGGTTACCATAAACGGCTCTGAATTGTACTATATTAGTATCGTGGTATCCCGGGACACAAGGGGACTTTATTATTTGTAACTCTTAATTGTACTATATTAGTTTCTTCTATTTTGCCCCTTCCTTTCAAGTGTTCCTACTTCTCCAATATTATTTTTGGAATTATCTATCTCTTTGTTATATTTGTTGTAAGTAATTATCACCTTTGTATAACTACTAATTAGATTTTATGAAAGATTTCTTTACTCAATTAGGTTCGGAAAAAGCAGAAACACACCACGGCAATCCCGAAATGTTGCGGACATTTTTCGAACAAATATATAAGCAAATTATCGTCGAACCTCAGTTTATTGTGCAACCAAACCCTCTGAACAATGTTATTGAAAATGAAAAAGAAAATCTGCTCAATAAAATCAAGCAACTCGACGACAAAATCACGGATGTCCGCCAAGATGAAGAAAAATACCGTCGTGAGAAAATCGAAACTGAAGAAAAAGCTCGCAAATACGACCTCGAAAACAAAAAACTTACTTTCAATCCACGATTTTATCGAACTTTGCAAGTTATCAGCTGGCTACTTGTGATAGTCTTGGTTTTGGTTTACAGCATTTTCTTTATGCATTTGTTTGCGCCCCCTTCGACAAAAATAATTCCTCCAATTAGTGAATTCCTTGTCCTATTAGAAAACTATTGGTTGGCTTGCATTATTTCAATCGTTCCAATTGCTTTGGGGTTTGTTTTTGATATGCTATGGCGTTCAGAGAAAAAAAGCAAAATATTCGCTATTATTCCTATTGTTTTGCTTACATTTGCGTTAGATTTTATTATTGCTTACTCAACTCATACACGAATTGCTCAGGCAAATGAACTTCTTGGACTTCCTTCGCCTTCGCTTCTGGCAGACACAAATTTTTGGATTGTGATTTTTCTCGGTCCAGTGCCCGTAATTATTTTATCCATAGTTCTTCATTTTAAATATAAAAATTCTCGAGAGTATATTGAAGAAAAATCCAAAAATCCATTCCTCGAACAAGTTGCCAAATTGCGTGAAAAGGAAATGAACCGAAAGCGCAAAGCCGAAGAACTAATCGCAGAAAAAGAAGAACTACAACGCCTTTTTAATAAAAAAGATGCTATTCCAAAAAGTCTGAAACTTTTGCCAAAAGAACAGCTCGACGTCCGTATATTCTATTTCTATGATGGCTGGACTTCCTGGATAACTAACTTCTTCAATAGTTCTTTCGAAAAAAAATATAATAAAAGTAAATCTGAACTCCTTTCCCAATGCAAATTAGAATATGATGAATTTTTGAAGGAATCAGATAAACATTTTACAAATATTTACAATTTGTATCAATAGGTAAATTATGAAAAATGTTGCTTCTTTGCTCCTCTTGCTTATATTAATTTCTTCTTGTGGCAATAAATCTGAACTCGAAAAAAAGCCCGTCTCTCGCAATGTCATTATTTTGCTCGATTTGTCCGATAGAATTTTGCTCGAAAACCAAATAGCCAGAGATAAATCTACAATTAATGCAATTTTCCAGACTTACTTGAATTCAATAAAAGATACAATTGTTGCCTACGACAAAGAATTTAACCGAATAAGCGATAAATTCTCTGTTAGAATTGCCTACCAGAAAAATATTCCCTACGATAAACAACACTTCGAGAACATTCTGCAATTTGATTTTGCTCGCAAAGATGCCAATAATGCTAAATTCATTCTTCAAGAATTTCCAAAACAACTTTCCACTGAACTCGATAATCTGTATAACGCAGCAAAATTTAGCGATAATTCGAAGGATTACCACGGTGCTGATATTTGGAAATTTTTCAGTGAAGATTTGGATAATTTGATTTCAGATGATGATAATTCAATTAATTATCTTTTTATAATAACTGATGGTTATTTGTATTTCGAGAATTACAAGGAAAATATTAAGCAAACAAATCGCCGACCCGATATGCAATTTTTGTCCGAACTCCGAAATAAAAATTGGGAAGAAAAATTCGACAAGGAAGATTGGGGCTTGATTCCTCTAAATAAGCAATTCCCGAATTTGAAAGTCTGCGTTTTAGAAATTGCTCCAAATGATTTCTGGAATGAGTTCGATTTATTGAAAAAAGTTTGGAGCAAATGGCTTACCGAAATGGGTATCGATAGAAATAATATATATTTCAGCAAGTCTGAAAATACAGAAGTTACTACTTCACTTGTAAAAAAAGTTCTTCGCTGATATAGTTGAATTAGTTCAAAATCAAAATAGAAATCTTTCCCCGTATTTGCGGAGGATGAGGGACTCGAACCCCCACAGGCTTGCGCCCGGCGGTTTTCAAGACCGCTGCAATACCATTATGCGAATCCTCCGTAGCGTCTTGAATTGCAAAATTAACTCATTTTTTATTTTATTCCAAAAATTTTTTTTCTCTGCTGTATTGCTTTTCCACCAATCTTTTAAAAATAATTGAAACTTACATAAAAAATATACGTATTTTCTTCGAAATATTTTTTTATTTTTGTGCGTCAAAAAAATAATTTCGTTTTTAAAGTTTTCGGAGTTTATTTTGGACGTTAAAGATAAAATAATCAAAATCGCTCGCGAAGAATTCGTCCGCCTTGGCTTTCGCAATGTCCGTATAGACGAATTATCTCAAAAAATTGGTATTAGCAAACGCACTCTTTACGAACATTTCCGCACAAAAGAGGAATTGTTCGAAGCAATCATCGATATAGAACTCGAAAGAGTTAAATCGTTCGTTGAAAACATCATCGAATTCGTCGAGAAAAACCCACAAGCTAATCTTATCGAAGAAATTAACAAAATGTGGCAATTGAACGCCGATTCGGCAATTGAATTCACTCGCGAATTCTTCGACGATATGCAAAAATATACACCGCATATCTGGGACATAATTTATCAGTTCCGGCAGAAAGTTATCGAAATAACATTTTCCCGTATTTTCAAAATTGGCGTCGAGCAAGGCTTCTTCCGCTCCGATGTGAATGCTGAAGTGTTATTCCATATGCATCTTACCCTTGTGCAAAACCTTGTTACACCATCTATGATTATGCGACTTCAAGCCTCGCCAAAAGAAATTATGGAAACTATTATCAATGTTATGTTTCGTGGTGTGCTCACCGACGAGGCACGCCAAAAATACGCTGACTTCTGCAAAAAAATATGTTCAATAAATTTTCAAGAAAGTTGATGAAAAAACTAATTCTATTAACCATTTTGCTGATAAGCTCGCTGGCTGTCTCCGCCCAGATTAAAGTTTATACGCTCGAAGACGCTATCCGAACGGGTTTGGAGAACAACTACGACATCAAGCAAGCTGTTCTCGAAATCGAAAAAGCTCGTGCCGCGGTTCGCGAAGCTTATGGCTATGCTATGCCTTCGGTTGATTTGTCGGCAGGTTTCAATCATTTCGTCGAAAAGCCAAAAATGGCTTTCCCCGATTTTCGTGCAATGCTTACAAATGCCACCTATGGCGTTCTCTTCGACGAAGGGTTGTTGCCACGCGATAATTCCAAGTTTCTTCCGATGAAAACTACTCTTCAATCGTTTTCTCAAGCAAATTCTTATGAAACTAAAATTCAGGTTTCGCAAATCCTTTTCAATTCGACTGTTTTCGAAGGTATAGGTGCATCTGGCACTTATCTTCAAACCTCGAAGGTTGCTTTGAAATCAAGTATCGTTTCCAAAATTACTGAAATCAAGAAAAACTTCTACTCCGTTATCCTTACCAAAAAGTTGCTCGAAATCACTCGCGAAAGCTTCGAAAATGCAAAACGCAACTTGTCCAACGTTCAGGCACTTCGTCAGCAAGGTCTTGTTTCGGAATTTGATGCTCTCACAGCCGAAGTTCGCGTCGAAAATATTCGTCCCGCAGTGCTTCAAATGGAAAATGCTTTGAAACTTGCAAAAGAAGGTCTAAAAATTTCTATGGCAATTCCTCAATCGCAAGAAATTGACGTCGAAGGCGAAATTGACTACGACGATAGCGATATTCTTCCCGAACAAACTGCAATCGAACAAGCAATGAAAAGCAACTACGACCTGCTAACTCTTGAAAACCTTCGCCGCGTAAATAATGCTTACGTCGAAATTAGCCGTTCTGAATACTGGCCTTCACTTGTTGCTTTCGGTAACTATTCATTCAATGGTTCCTCGGATAATCTAAATTTCAATAATTATAGAAGTGCTATTGTTGGTCTGAGCTTTAGCATCAACCTATTTAACGGTATGCGAACTACAAACAAGGTTCAGCAAAGTCTCATAGAAGTGGAAAAGACCGACTATCAGATTATGCAGCTTCGTCAGGCAATTTCAATCCAAGTGAAATCAAAAATAAATGATTTAGCACGCATTAAATCTAACATCGAAGCTCAGGAACGTAACGTGAATCTCGCACAACGTGGTTACGAAATTGCCACCACTCGCTACCGCGAAGGCACCGGCAGCCAGCTCGAAATCGAAAATGCAGACCTTGCTCTTCGCCAGGCTAAAACTAATCTATTGCAATCGTATTACGACTGGACTATCGCTAAAAACGAACTCGAAGCTCTGCTCGGAAACATAAACTCGCGATATTTCACAATTTATTCTAAATATATTGATGAAAATTAATAAATCAAGGAGTAATATAAATTATGAAATGCTTTAATTTATCTAAAACACTTTTCTTCGCTCTAATAATTGCCCTGTCGGTCTCTGCCTGCCAGAAGAAAGTAAAACCAGGCAAAAGTATCGAACAAATTCGTGCCGAATCCGGCGTCCCTGTCCGAATTATGACAATCGGCGAACGCGACTTTGCAAAAGACCTGAGCTTCTTCGCCAAAGTAACAGGCATCAAAGAAACTATGCAACAAGCTGCGATTGAAGATAAAATTGTCAAAATTAACGCAAAAGTTGGTTCTCGTGTTAGCGAAGGTCAGGTAATTGTCGAGTTCCCGAAAGATAATCCTCGTATCCAATACGACCAGGCAAAAGTTGGCTACGAAAACGCTAAAAAGCTTTATGAGCGTATGAAGCAATTACTCGCTGCCGGCGAAACTTCACAGCAGAATTTCGACAATGCCGAAGCTCAATTCTTAGTGGCTAAACGCAACTGGGAATCTATCAATAAATTAATCAATATTGAATCGCCAATCAGTGGCACCATCACTCAAATGCTTGTAAAAGAAGGTGATAAGGTGAAAGCAGGCGATAATCTCTTCACTGTCGCCCAACTTAACAAAGTTAAAGCAAAAGTTTGGGCTTCACCTATTGAAGTTCAATACATAAAGCCTGGTATGGACGCAACTATGAAAATAAACGGAGACGTCTATACGGGAAAAGTGTCTGTCGTTGATTTGTCCATCGACCCAAAACACAATGCTTATGGTGTGGAAATAGTCTTCGATAATTATCACGGCAAAATTCGCAGTGGAGTTACAGCTGATATTCGCATAAATGCTTACAAAAGAAACAACGCTATTGTTGTGCCTCGCCGCTATATTGTTTTCGATGGAGACGAAAAATTCGTCTTCGTAGAAAAAGACGGCAAAGCATACAAGCAAACAGTAAAAACTGGCATCGAAAGCAGCATCGATATTGAAATTACCGAAGGCTTGAACCCCGGCGACCGTCTTATCACAGACGGTATATTCCTGCTTCGCAATGGTAGTAAAGTTAAAATCGTAAATTAGAGGTGCAAATATGAAAATTGCTCATATATCTGTCAATCGCCCTATAATGATGAGTATGCTTATCATCGTATTCGTGTTATTCGGTGGATTGGCATATTTTAGCCTTACTCTCAACCAGATGCCCGATGTTGAAATTCCGTATGTAACAATTTCAACTGTTTATCCAGGGGCAGGACCGAAAGAAATTGAAACACAAATAACCAAGAAAATAGAAGACGCTGTTTCTACGGTTTCCAAAATTAAAGTTATTGATTCTTATTCTCTCGAAGGCATCTCAATCTCTATTATCCAATTCGAACTCGATAAAGACATAGATATTGCCAATCAAGAGGTTAAGGACAAAGTCGATGCAATTTTGAGCCAGCTCCCAGATGACGCAGAATTACCAATCATTCAAAAAGTAGATTTGCAGGCATTCCCTGTTGTAAATGTTATTCTTTCGGGCGAACAAACTGACCCACGCGACCTGTACTTTTACGCCGATAGAGTGCTTCGCGACCGCTTCTCGCAAATCGAAGGTGTGGCAAATGTTACTATCACCGGCGGACAAGAACGCGAAATTCAAGTGAAGCTCGACAACCGCACCGTCTACGAAAATAATATTTCGCTTCCTCAACTTATTCAAGTTTTAAAAGCGCATAACATCGATATCCCTGCCGGATATTTTAAACTTCAAGGTCAGGAATATACTGTTCGTATGCAGGGGCAATATTCATCACCCGAGCAAATAAAAGAACTTCAAATTCCTACAAGTGGCGGACTTAAAAAAATCGGGCAGCTTGCCGAAGTCTTCGACGAAGGAAAAGATGTCCGCGAACGCGCAGTCTTTTTCGACAATAAAGCTAAGGAACGCCTTGATAACGTGATTAATATCGGTATTATCAAGTCGCCCGAAGGAAACGTTGTAAATGTTGCCAATGCTATTCGAAAATCACTTCCACAAATTGAAAAAAACTTGCCAAAAGGGATGAAATTAGACATCGCCCTGGACCGCTCTGAGTTTATTAAAAGCTCCGTTAGCGACGCACTTTCCAATATATATATGGGTGTATTGTTAACAGGATTAGTACTACTTTTCTTTTTGCACGATATTAGAACAACTTTTATAGTTGCTCTTGCAATGCCTATTTCCATTGTCTCGACTTTCTTCTTAATGCAGGTTTCGGGCTTTTCATTGAATACGATGACACTTATGGGGCTATCGGTTTCTGTTGGGGTGCTTGTTTCGAACTCAATTGTTGTTATTGAGAACATTTTCCGACATAAAGAAGAACTTGGCTCCGACAACAAAGAAGCAGCTGCCAAAGGAACTGATGAAGTCGTCGTCGCAGTCCTTGCTGCAACAATGACAAACTTAGTCGTGTTCCTTCCGATTGCACAAATGACTTCTATGGTAGGACTTTTCTTCCGCGAATTTGCTTTAACCGTTACTTATGCAACTTTGTTCTCACTTTTGGTTTCCTTTACAGTTACTCCTATGCTTGCATCATTAATTCTACCAAAAGAAATAAAAGTAGGGAAGATTGGTGCCGCGATAGAAAGATATTGGTCGAAAGTGGAACAATTCTATAAACGTACTCTTGCGTGGGTTCTTAGCCGTAAACTTTATGCTTCGATTGTTGCCTTCGGTTCGTTTACTCTGCTCATTCTTAGCTTCATTGTGTTAGGTCCGCAAATCGGTTTCGAGAATTTCCCCCGTATTGACGATTCCCAAGTTAGAATTAAAGTTGAATTGCCCGACGGATATAATATAGACGAAACTGCTATCGTAATGGCAGAAATCGAGCGCCGTATCAGTCAATATCCTGACGTTACCAAAATTATTACAAGTCTGGGCAAGCAAAGCGAACTCGACAAAAACACAAACCTTGCTGTGATGGATGTAACAGTTACCGACGCTAACCAACGCGAAACCACACTTCAAGAATTCATCACTGAATTTACAAACCTGCTTTCAGACATTCCAAATGCTAAAATTAAAGTTGATTTTGCTAATAATGTTGGCGGTCCTGGTGCTCCGATTGAATTTTACTTGATGGGCAACGACGCTCTTGTCCTTGAAGAACTGAAAACGAAAGTAGTTGATGAAATATCTGATGTCCCAGGTCTTATTAACTTCGATAATTCATCACGTTCGGGCAAACCTGAAATTACAATTTTCCCATATCGTGAGAAAATCGAAGAAGCTGGAATTACTGTTATGGATGTGGCAATGACGCTGCGTGCTTCGATGGAAGGGCTTGTTGCCACAACATACAGAGAAAAAGGCGAGGAATACGATATCAAAGTGAAACTATTCGACGACGCATACAACACTCCTGAAAAAGTTGGCAATATTCCAATTGCAACACCAAATGGTGCATACCGACTGTCACAATTAGGCGAAGTCCGTTTCACCAAAGGTTTTGCAAAAATACTGCACCGCGATAAACTTACTACTATTAAGTTCACAGGGTCGCCCGCAGCTGGTGTGCCATTAGGGCAGGTTACAGACGAAATTGAGAAGCGCCTTGCCAAAATTGAAATGCCAGCAGGATATTACTACAAATGGGGTGGTAGTGCCGAGATGATGAAAGAAACAGTTGCTGAAATGTTGCGTGCTTTTTTAATTGCTATTGTACTTACTTATATGTTGCTCGCAGCTTTGCTGGAAGACTTAGTCCAACCGCTTATTATTATGAGCACCCTTCCTCTATCATTTATCGGCGTACTTGGTATTCTATTTATCACCGGTGCAACTATGAACACTATTTCTATGATGGCAATAATAATGCTTGTGGGAATTGTTGTCAATAACGCTATTCTCATACTTGACTATTCTAACCAATTAGTTCGTAAGGGTATGAGCCACCGCGATGCCATGATTGAAGCAGCTCCAACAAAACTAAAACCACAAATTATGGCTTCTGCTGCTATTATTTTGGGTATGCTTCCAATGGCTCTTGGTATTGGTGATTTCGGCAAAGAATTGCGTATGCCGCTTGGTATTGTTTCTTTGGGCGGATTGCTTGTCTCGACAATTCTTACAATTTATGTTATTCCTTCTGCCGATTATTTAAATAACGCTTTCGGCAATGCAATCTTCGGTAAACTGAAACGAATTTTCAAAAGACAAACTGCATAGTAAGCATAAAATCAATTGCCTATTTCTTAACTTTCCGAAGGGTTCAATTTAGGGGCGTATCGCAATACGCCCCTTTAATTTGCACTGACAGGAATGTCTATGCTACCTCAATAGGAAAACCTTCGGAAGGTTCCAAACCTTCCGAAGGTTCTAAGCGTTGTAATTATCAAACAATCTAAAAAAATAAGACATCAATTTTCCTGAATTTTGCATTCCACAGACACGAATGTCTGTGCTACAATATTAAAAAACCTTCGGAAGGTTCCAAACCTTCCGAAGGTTCTAAGCCTCACAATTACGAGACAACCTGAATAAAAAGCCAATTTCACTCGAAGAGTATTCACAGACAGGAATGTCTGTGCTACCAATGATTTATTAAGAGAAAACCTTCGGAAGGAATATTAATTCGCATTTATTAGCTACACATTAGCAATTTTATTCTTTATAGCATAGCGGACTAAACTTGCGGTATTCGAGCATTGGAGCTTTTGCATTAAATTATAGCGGTGCGATTCCACTGTGCGAACGCTCAAAAAGAGCATCTCTGCAATTTCTGCGTTGGTTTTTCCTTCGGCTATCAGATTTAGCACTTCTTGCTCTCTTTTAGTAATTGAAATAGGCTTGGCATCTGACTGTGATTTAAAAAGCTTATGCTGCATCATATTCAGGATTGATTTGCTGAATACTCTTTCGCCTAAAACAACCTTTTTGATTGCTTCTATCAAATCAGCAGATGCAATATCTTTCGAAAGATAGCCGTCGGCACCTGCATCAATTGCTTGCTCTATATGCAATGCATCTTCGAACGCTGTAAGCATAACAACCATCGTTTCGGGCGACATCTTTTTAATCAAAGGCAGTACCTCAATTCCTGTCATCACGGGCATAAGTATGTCCAGCAGCAAAACGTGGGGTTTGTGGTAGCTCGCAAGCTCTACTGCTTCTTCGCCTGTGCGTGCTTCATCTATTATCTTAAATGATTTTTCAATGTTCAGCAGACGTTTAAGTCCCGCTCGCACTATTTCGTGGTCGTCTGCTATTACGATTAGAAGCTGATTATTTATATCGAAGAAATCGCTCATAGCTCGAACCTTTCTATTTCTGAAATCCATATTTCCATCATAGCGTCGCTCGGCATCCTCCAATCTCCTCGTGGCGATAGAGCTACCGTTCCAACTTTTACTCCATCTGGCGTGCACGAACGCTTATATTGATTTACGAAAAATCGTGTGATAAATTTTTTCATACTATCTTTTATTTCATAATCTTTGAACTTTTCTCCAAATGCTACCTTTGCCATCATCATTATCTTTGTCGGTGAATAACCAAATCGGGCGAAATAGTAGAGGAAAAAGTCGTGCAGCAAATATGGACCAATTATCTTTTCCGTCTGCTGAACAAGCGCGTCCTCGATTGTGGGCAATAGCTCAGGCGAAATTGGTGTCTCCATTATGCTTCCTAATATTTGCGAAACCTCTCCTTCGAACATATTGTCCTTTGCCCAGTCAATCAAATACATTACAAGTGTCTTCGGAACTCCCGAATTTACGTTATACATAGACATATGGTCGCCGTTGTAGGTGCTCCATCCCAGTGCCGCTTCCGATAAATCGCCCGTCCCAACAACAATGCCATTCATTTTGTTCGCTAAATCCATTAAAATTAATGTCCTTACACGTGCCTGTGCGTTCTCGAATACTATATCAACTTGATTTTCATTGTGCGAAATATCATTAAAATGCGACCTAACGGTGTTTGTAATGTCGATTTCTTTAAAACTTACTCCAAGCGATTCTGAGAGCTTCTGCGCATTAATTTTCGTTCGGCTCGAAGTTCCGAAGCAAGGCATAGAAACTGCCAGAATACCTTTTTTGCTTATTCCAAGTCTTTCGAAAGTTTTAGCACAAACAATCAACGCAAGAGTAGAGTCCAGCCCGCCAGAAACACCCAACACAACGTTCTTTATTCCAATGTGCTTCAAGCGTTTCGATAGTGCCGTTATTTGTATATTCAGTATTTCCTCGCATACTTCTTTTTTCTGCTGATACGAACGTGGAACAAACGGCAACTTTGGTATATGACGCAAAAGCTTATTTGTTGATACTGTCCCAAACTGAAATGTAATAGTTTTAAATTGCTTCTGAGTTCGCCCAGTTGCAAAAGAACTATTTTTCAAACGCTCAGAATTTAGTTTTTCAATATCTACATCAGATAAAATCATCTGAGTGTTGAACGAAAATCGGCGGCTTTCTTCCAGAATTCGCCCATTTTCTGCAATTATGCAATGCCCGGACATTATAAAATCGGTTGAGCTTTCACCCGGACCCGCCGACGAATATAGATAAGCAGCGTGGCAACGTGCTGATTGCGATACCACCAGATTTCTCCTGTATTCTGCTTTGCCAAGATACTCGCTACTTGCGGACAAATTTAGCAACACATTTGCACCTGCAAGCGCCAAATCCGAACTCGGTGGCACTACCGACCACAAATCCTCGCATATTTCAATTCCTATGCGTAGCAATGGAAAATCCTTTGCTTCGAATATCAAGTCTGCTCCAAAAGGAATTTCGCTGCCATTTATTTCTATAGTCGAAGTGTTTCTATCTCCATCGCCCGAAAACCAGCGTTCTTCGTAATATTCATCGTAATTCGGAATAAATGTTTTGGGAACAACCCCCAGAATTTGTCCGTTTGAAATGAAAACAGCACAATTGAACATTTTCCCGAGCGAACGCAGCGGCGCACCGACCACCAAAGTTACTGCCTGCTGCTGCGTGAATTTCTGCAATTCCAGCAATCCTTGCTCTACCGCACGATTTAAATTATCCTGAAAGAACAAATCACCGCAAGAATAGCCCGTTATCGACATTTCTGGGAATAGATAAAAATTGCATTTGTTTGCGAGCCCCGTTTCGACTGCTTCCTTGATTTTCTCAACATTGAATGGAACGTCAGCAATTCTCACCTCAGGGGAAACTACCGCAAAGCGTGCAATATTATATTTGTTCAAATTTATCAACATATTTTTCCCTAACATTTATCGATAATAACGGCAAAATTTATACCAAATCTATTTTTTCAAAACATACATACATTCAAGCGAAAGAAAGTCCCCGAAAAACGGTATTTTCCCGATTGCACCAATTTTAATCGTTGGCAATCCAAATTTCTGTTTGAACACGGGACGCAATAAATAGTATTCCTCTTTTGCAATAGAAAATCCCGCCGATTGCGCACTCTCTTTGAATTTTCTTGATGAAAGCCTGATTTTACGCAATCTTAGAGTTTCCTCCTGGTCAATTTGTCGTCCCGAAATTATCATTTTTTTGAAAATAAAATCAGGAAGTAAATGAATATAAGGCAACTTCGTGAGAAAATTGCCCGCAAGAGTATGCTGATGACCACCATAAGGTGAACGATACGGCGGAAAAGTAACATATAGAATTCCATCATTTTGCAATAATTGCCTGATTTGCGTAAGTGTTTGCTCGGTATCGGACAGATGCTCAATTACATCACGCAGTATTACTATATCGAAGTAATTTTGCCACTTTTGGGGAATTTCATCAGAAAGAATGTTGTGTGAAGTGAATTCCACGTTCAATTGCGTCGCAGAGGACACTTTTCGACCGCTTTCCAATCTATTCTCGGCAATATCGGTGCCTAATCCATATTCAGCGCCTGCGCGAAGAAATGAATGTAAAACACCGCCTTCGGCAGAACCAATTTCAGCAATTATCTTGTTCTTTATTTCGCAGATGTTTTTCTGAAAATACGGGACAATTATATCCCTTCCTAATTCATATTGATACCGCCAATAGTAAAAATCTGCTTTTCCCAGACCGCTTCGTTCCGCTTGTATGATAATTTCATCTGCCATTATTTTTAATCGGATATTTTTGATAAATTAGTTAAATTTAAATATCAAAAAACGAAATTTGTAATAAATAATTGCTTTTATATGAAAATAGCGTATCTTTCGACATTTTACCCATTTCGTGGTGGCATTGCTCAGTTCAATGCGGCGCTCTACCGTGCTTTTGAAAAATTTGCGGAAGTCAAAGCGTATACATTCACCCGGCAATATCCATCGATATTGTTCCCGGGGCAAACTCAGCTTGTTTTACCCACTGATAAAGTCGATAGACTGATTGCCGAACGTATTCTCGACACAATTAACCCAATGAGCTACCTGCGTTCTGCACAGAAAATACGCCGTTACGACCCCGATTTGCTGCTTACTAAATACTGGATGCCGTTTTTTGCACCTTCGCTTGGCACTGTTTGCAAGTATTTGCCCGAAAAAATCACCCGAATTTCTATCCTTGACAACGTCAAGCCACACGAAAAACGTCCCGGCGATATTAAATTGACCAAGTTTTTCCTCAAATACAATGATGCTTTCGTCGTTATGAGCGATACTGTAAGAGACGACCTTTTAGAATTCAAGCCCGACGCAAAATATATCGAACATATTCACCCGCTCTACAACCATTTCGGTGAAAAAGTTCCCCAAAAAATTGCACAGGACAAGCTCTTTCTGCCGTTCGACAAAAAGATATTGCTGTTTTTCGGCTTCATTCGTGATTACAAAGGGCTCGATTTGCTAATCGAAGCGCTGAAATACCTGCCCGAGGATTATCATTTGCTCATTGCAGGCGAACCCTACGGCAACTTCGATAAATACGAACGGCTCATCAAACAGTATGGTGTGGAAAATCGCATCACAAAGCACGTTCGCTATATTTCCGACGACGAGGTTCCGCTTTGCTTCTCGGCTGCTGATGTGTGTGTGTTACCGTATCGTTCTGCAACCCAAAGCGGAATTGTTGCTATCGCTTATCATTTTGATTTGCCCGTAGTTGCAACCAATGTGGGAAGTTTGCGTCAGTCTGTCGAACCCTACGACACCGGCTATCTTGTTGCAAAACCCGACGCCTTGCTTCTGGCAGACGCAATCAAAGCTGTATTCGACCAGAACTTGCTCGAAAAATACCACAAAAATATTCAGGTGTATAAATCCATCGCATCGTGGGATAGCCTCGCCCGAAAAATTGCAGACTTGCATTACGAAATTGCCCAGCAAAAAGCCGAGGCAAATAAAAATAAGATTAAGTTGATGTAGTTTTTTTATCTTAAATGGATATTCGATGACAAACAAAAAAAGCAATACGAATGCTACTGAGATTTTGAAAAAATCTGATTTAGTTCTTCTTGATAACGTTCAATTTATCTATGAACTTTCACTTGCTGAATTGGAATTATCTTCGCTCGGAATTCAATATAAAACCACAAACGGATTAAGAGAATTCGAAATTTTAAATAAATCGATTGATACAATCGAACTTGTAAAAACAAAAAGTTCATATTTTAAAACAGTCGATAAATTCTACACTGACTATTATCATATTATTGAGAAAAATACCACTTCTTCAATCAATCAGTACCTTACTCACTGGATTTATCCTTATAAAGGGAAATTTCACCCACAAATGATAAGAGCTCTTATAAACATTATTGGTCTAAAAGAAGGCGATACTTTGTTTGAACCTTTTTCGGGAAGTGGAACTACTGCCCTCGAAGCTCAACTGCTGGGAGTAAATTTAATTGGAATTGATGTCTCACCACTTTGTGTTATACAAGGTAAGGTTAAAACTCAATCAATTTTTGCTTTCGATGAAATTTTAAGTTTGAAGGGGAAAGTTACCGATAGCATTTCAACTAACTTATTTAGTATCGAAAAAAACTACTACGAAATGCTTGACGATTTAACTGAAAACGAAACTGCAAAAGATTTCTACAAATTAGCTCGTCTTGTTGCTGTTAGCGATAATTCAAGAAGAAACCGAAATTTCTCGACCTCTTTTGTCAAAAATTTAGACCTTATGATAAAGTCCGTGAAATTCTACTTAGAAATTAAAGATAAATTAGAACTTAATTTGGGAAACATTTCTATCAATATTGGTGATGCAAGGAATGTTGATTTGCCCGATAATTCTGTTGATGGAATAATCACATCTCCGCCATACTCTATCGCTCTTGATTATGTCCAGAACGACGAACATTCGCTTTCAGATTTAGGTTTTAATGTTTCTGAATTAAGAGAAAACTTTATTGGAGTAAGAGGAAACGGAAAAAATAAACTCAATCTTTATAACGAAGATATGGAAAAAACATATAACGAAATTTACAGAGTTCTTAAACCAGGAAAATTTGCCGTTATTGTTATCGGTAATGCGACTTATCAAGGCAATGAGGTCAAAACCGTCGAGTTTACTATTGAATATATGAAAAAATTAGGTTTCTCACTCGAAAATAATATAGATAAGATTATTTTTGGGCTTTATAACGTAATGAAAAAAGAGCACATTTTGATTTTCAAAAAGGATGGTTCGTTATGACAAATGAAGAATATACCCGCAAACTCGAAAGTATAATAAAACAAATGTTGCAACCATTGAAAAACATACCTCTAAACGTTGTGATTGAAGCTATTTCGGATAAAAAAGTTTTGCAGTTCGATAAGAATAATGAAATACACAAATCTTTTCTTTCAAAGTTGAAAAAGGCAGCTCTTAGTGCAGGTAAAGAAATCAACAAACAAGGCATTCAACGTCCAAGACCTAATGAAGTTGGCAATGATATTGAAATTTTTGTAAAAGAAGCTCTTGGCAAATTTGGTATTCTCGCCGAGACACCATCTACTAAAACTAAAAAACATAAATCTGCGGGCTATCCGGATTTATTGCTTATTTTTGAAAATACACCTTTTTATCTCGAATGTAAAACCTTCAACGAGGATACTGTGAGTTCATCGCAAAGAAGTTTTTACCTATCACCGTCAGAAGATTTTAAAGTAATTTATGATGCACCGCACCTTGTTTTATCCTACGAGATTTATTCAGATTATACAATCGGTGGAAACCTTGTTTATAAATGTAAAACTTACAAAATACTCTCTATCGAAAAACTTTTAGTTGACGTGAAATACGAATTCAATTCTGATAATAATCGCTTATATTCATACAATCACGGGACAATTCTTTTAGCCGAAGGAATAGTTTGAAATTTTCGAAGTTGAATTACTATGCTCAATCTCTCTGCTGTTATAATTGCTAAAAACGAAGAAAAGAATATCTCTCGGTGCTTGCGTTCGCTCGACTTTGTCGATGAAATTGTTCTGCTCGATACGGGTTCGACCGACCGCACCTGCGAAATTGCTCGCTCGCTCGGGGCAAAAGTCTTCACTCTTGACGAATGGAAGGGCTTCGGGCTTGCCAAACGCCGCGCTACTGAACTTGCCTCGAACGACTGGATTTTCTCTATCGATGCCGATGAAGTTGCGAGCGACGAACTCAAACAACGCATTCAAAAAATCATACAAAACCCCGAATTCTTCCTCTATCGTATTAAGCGTAAGTCTTTCTATCTGGGTAAAATGATAAACTATTGCGGTTGGCAACGCGATTTTCCAAAACGCCTTTTCAACCGCAAACACGCTAATTTCAACGATAAGCCGCTTCACGAAAGCGTCGTCGGCAATTGTCCCATCGGCACAATCTACGAACCAATATATCATTACACTTACCCGACGATAAAATCGCACCTGCAAAAAATAGATTTCTACACCGATATTGCCGCCGAACAGCTCACAGGGAAAAAATACAGTTTTTGCAAACCTTTCCTCGGCTTCATCGCTAAATTCTGCAAAATGTATTTGCTCGAACGCGGTTTTCTCGACGGTCGCAACGGACTAATTCTATCCTTCATCTCTGCTTTCGGTGTTGCCTTGAAGTATTTGAAAATTATCGAAAAGCAAAGTAAATGACACCCCGCGTGCTACATATAGACGCTGGTCGCACCTGGCGCGGTGGGCAGCAGCAAGCACTTTACCTTTATCAATCAATGCTAAATCAGGGGTTCGCAACAAATATTTGCGTATCGACTGCTTCGTCTTTTGCCGAAAAATTGAGAAATTTGAACCTGCCGCGTTTCGAGATTCCGTTTCGCAATGAATTGGATGCACTCTCAGCTCGCAAAATTGCTCAAATTGCCAAAACCTACGACTACAACATTCTTCATTGCCACTGCTCGCATAGCCTTAGCATCGCGGTTCTATCGACTTTGTTCAATCCGATTGTGAAAATTGTTGCTTCGCGTCGAGTGGATTTTCCCGTGAAACTTACTTTTTTCAATCGCAGGAAATATCTCAACAAAAGAGTTGCAAAAATAATCTGCATTTCCGATGCTATCCGCAATGTTCTGCTTGGTTGCGGTTTCCCCGATAATCGACTTGCAACAATACGTAGCGGAATTGATTTGAGCAAATTCAGCAATTGCGATGGCTCATCAGTTCGCAATAAGTTTCAAGGTAAAATAGTTATTGGCACAATTGCAGCTTTCTCGGGACACAAAAACTACCCGCTACTGATTGAAACCGCTGCACTGCTCAAAGACGAACCTATTGCCTTTGTTGCACTTGGCGATGGTGTGCTTTTCGAGCAAATGAAAAAGCTCGCAGCGGAACATTCGCTCAATAATTTCTATTTCGAAGGCTACCGAACAAACGTTGGCGATTATCTCAAAGCATTCGATATTTTCACTCTTGTCTCGAAAAAAGAAGGGCTTGGCACTTCGCTGCTCGATGCTATGTCGGTTGGCTTGCCTGTTGTTGCAACTGCTGTCGGTGGTATTCCCGAAGCAGTTCGCGATGGCGAGAACGGCTTCCTTGTGGCACCCGACAGCCCCACCGAACTTGCCGAACTCTTCCGCCGCCTTGCCAATGATGCAGATTTACGTCGCCGCTTCGGTGCTCGTTCGCTCGAAATTGTCAAAGATTTCGACATAAATAAAACTGTCGAAGCAAATATTTGTCTGTATTACGAAATTCTGAATGAATAATATGAAAATCCTGGTTATTCAAACTGCTTTCATCGGCGACCTTATTATGACCACTCCAATTTTCCGTGCTTTGCGTGAAGTCTTTCCCAAAGCACAAATTGATGCACTCGTTATTCCACAATCTGCGATAATTCTTAAATATAATCCATACATTGATAATATTTACGCTTTCGACAAAAAAAGCGGCTTTTTCCGTAAAATTTTCAACTTCTTTCAAATTATCAACCGATTTCGCAAAGAAAAATATGATATCGGTATTTCAGTGCAAAGTTCATACACAAGCGCCTTGATTTTGCTTCTTTCGGGAATTGTCCGTCGCATCGGCTACCGTCGTTTGCCTTTTGCAACTGATAAAGTGCTTCTGCCGAAAGGTTTGCACAACCGTCTGCGAGTTCTTAAATTACTTGAACCGCTCAGCAATAAAACTTTTACCGATAGCACCGAAATTTTTCTTTCCGAAGCAGAAATGTCAAAAGCAAAAGAAATTATCGAAAGTTGCTGCAACCCCGAAAATAGAAAAATAGCAATTGCTCCTGGCTCGGTCTGGGAAACAAAAAAATGGTCCTGGGAATATTACGCCGAACTTACAAAATTGCTTCGTTCGGCGAAAGTCGATGTATTTTTCATCGGCAGCCAGCAGGAAAACGAACTTTGCGAAAAAATTATCTCTTACGCACAGAATCCAAACGCTTTCAATTTTGCTGGAAAATTAAATTTGCTTGAATCAGCTGCACTGATTGCCGAGATGGATTTGCTTATTTGCAATGATAGCAGTCCTTTGCATATTGCAAACGCAGTTGGGACGGACGTTTTTGCTTTCTTCGGTCCTACTGTTCGGCAATTTGGTTGCTTCCCTTATCGGCAGAACGACAAAATGCTCGAAGTCGAACTCGATTGCCGCCCTTGCAGCAAGCACGGCGGTCGCCGTTGCCCGCTTGGGCATCACAATTGTATGAAACTAATCAAACCCGAATACGTTTATCAACTAATCACCGAAAAATTTGCTAACTCGTTGCCTAAAACTTAAATTTTGCACCCCGTTTGTTCGTCGCTCACGTGCTTGGGCAACTCTTTCGGCAGCAAGTGCAAACGTTTCGAGCCGTGCCTCAATTATTTGCGAATAAACATTGCCGTCTGTTTCGATTGTCAAAAATGGTATTTGCTCTATTCCATCAAAAATGCTTGCGAATGAAATATCCTGATTGCACTGCAATTTTGCCCGAATTTTCCCTTCCTTGTTCATTTCGGGAAGCCCTACTGCCTCTGAAAATCGTGTAGGCATACAGGTGAAAGGACCGAAATTTATTATTCCGCAGTATTTTTCAAGTCCATCTTTGAGAGCAATCCCCAAAGTCAATCCGGGCTCGCCTTTGAATTCATACGGCAGCAGATGGCGGCTATGCTTCAAAATCGGCTCAATTTCTGTGCGATGAAACTTGTAGTAACCACTTTTTTCGAGCGTTTTCTTGATTTTTCGTTCGGCATCGCGCATAAAGAAATTGCGTATTTGCCGTTCGAACTTCTTCCGAAGCGACTTTTCGCTTTCGAGCAAATCTATTTGCAACAGGTAATCTACATAGAATATCCATTCCGAAATATGAGCTGGAAGCAGAATAAATCCTCGTTTTGCAAAATACTCGTTCAGCCACTTATGGGCAAAATGGTCGCGTCGGACGTAAATTTCACCAACAAAGGCAATATAGCGCGATTTTTCTATTGGTATTCTTGCAGGAATTTGGTGCTTCAAAGCAATAGCAAACTTTTCCAGATGGCTGTATATTTGTTCGGGTGCATTTTCGTAATCTTGAATGAGTTTATCATACTCTTTGTAGAAAATTTCAATTCCTTCGTCGGGGTTTTCTGCATTAGCCAGAATTGCGTTGCGTATGTCCTCGATAATATCAGCGGCAAGAATTGCTTGAATTCCACGCAGAGCAAAGTTTTCGCCAAGCCCGGCAAATCCGTCCTCGTTCATCAACACCATTTGCGCTACATTTTCAATGCCGCGCCGTTCGAGCAACTGACGAATATACACAGGATATTGCCCCAATCGGCAATTGCCCGCACCTTGCACCGTGAAATATGCAAGATTTGTTTTGCCGTCCCAACGGTTTTCAATGTAATCCATTAGCAAACCAACCATTATTATAAGCGGCAGGCATTCTTTGCCCGTGCAATTTGCCCGACCGAGCTGCAACACTTCGGGTGTCGGCACTTCCAGCGCTTTTGCCCGAAAGCCTAATGTTCGAAGTGCAGCAGCAAAGAATTTTGCCGAGAGCTCCCCCATCGATGGAATTAATATCTCTACGCTTGGGTCGTCGAGAGGAACTACTTTCCCCGAAGACGTAACAAATCGAGCAACGGGTTCAGCAAATTCAATTCGTGCTAAATTTATTGCTTTCGGTTGCGAACTCTTGCTTATCCTCTGATAGTTGTTGATAATATCAATCGAGGCATCAATACGAGTGTTTATTCCCGCATCGGCAGAATGGCTGTCCAGTTCGAGCGTTAGCGACGGCTTGTCCTTCATTATGTGCCGAAACGAACTGATAATCATCGAATCGGGACCGCAAGAGAAATTGGTTATGTAAGTTGCAAACAGCCGATTATGCTTTTTGATAAATTTGCCAATACGCAAAATTCTTTTGCCTGCCTCCCAGAACATATCATCGTCGATTTTTTCCGACGAGCAATCGAACAGGTCGAACGGCAGTACGTAAATCCCTCGCGAAGCATACTTCTGCGGTATTCCCTTATTTGCGAAATCAGGGAACGAATTATAGTGGCGACCCACAAGCACAACGCCAAATTTGTCAGGTGATTGCTCAATTTCTTCAAGTGCTTGCCTGCCAAGCAAGTATGCTTCTTGCTGGCAGCGGCGTTGCATCTCAATAGCAAATTCGAGCGCCTCACGAACTTTCTCTTTGCTTGTAACGCCAATTTTTGCTGCAATATTGCTAAATTTATCTAATTCTTGCTCGAAACCATTCGCAAAATTGAAATTCTCAGTCAAAACTGGAATATTCTGCAATCTATCTTTGAACGCCTGCCGCAAAAAGAACGCTTCGCCACTTACAAATACACAAGTGCAATTAAAATCAAGCCTTTGCGGCAGATTGTCCCCTACATTTATCTCAAATACAGCAGGCAAAAATATATAATCGGGTTTCATATTAAGCAGTTCTTCCATCAACCCAAGCGAAAGTTGCGCCGGGAAACAAAACGAGGAAATTTCCCGCTCAAATCCTTTTTTATCAGGTTTTTCGGGAATTACTACCCGAAAGCCCAATCGAGTGAAAAAGTTGTAAAACAGCGGATAAAGCGAGTGCGTCAAAAATGAATTGTTTATTCCGATTGTTTTCGCACCTTGCGGTAGTTCGCTTTCGGGTGCATATTTTTCGAAGAACAATTGATTTCGCAAGGAAACATAGTCGTATTTACGTATGTTTGCATCGCGTTTGAGATTTATTGAGTAATATTTATCGCAAGCACCACCAAAAGGATAAGTGCGGTTCTCGATTTGTATCAGGTTAATTGTGCATTTCAGGTCGCATTTTTCTTTGCCACCACGGCAAATGAAAGGCTTTTTGTAAATCACTTCACGATTTATCAGAACATCAAGGTCGAATGTTTTCTCTCTGTATATGCCAAGATTGATTTTATTCAATACGTCTAAGGCAACGCCATAAGCACCCATAAGCCCGGGTTCAGGCGGAACGATAATTTCTTTGCCTGTGATGGCAGCCATTGCAATTGGCACAGCGCGATTATAGCACACACCGCCCTGCATAAATATCTTGTTGCCGACGGGACGACTGCCTTTGACGCGGTTAGCGTAGTTCATACAGATAGAATATACAAGTCCCGCCACTATATTTTCTCGTGAAATTCCTTCCTGCTGTGCAGTTTTTATGTCCGAGCCGATGAAAGCGGCGCACTGGTCGCTAAAATTTGGCGGTCGGTCGGCACTCATTGCCAGTGGCTCAATTTCGCGCAAAGCAACTTTCAGGCTTTCATTAGCTGCTTCTTCCAGAAACGAACCCGTTCCTGCCGAACAAGCCTCGTTCATTGCGTAATCGGCAGGCACTCGATTGACTATGTAGGTATATTTTGCGTCCTGACCACCAATTTCGAAAATTGTATCCACAGCAGAATCGAAATGCACTGCCGCAGTCGAGTGTGCCGTAATTTCGTTAATTACTGCCTCGGTTTCTGCGTGAAGTGCAGCAATGTGGCGTCCCGAACCCGTTGTTCCAATGCCAATGATTTGAACGCTTCCAGGCAATTGCGTCCGAAGCTCACGATAGCAATTTTTTGCCGCCTCGATTGGATTGCCGTATGTGTAAAGATAAGACTTCGCAAGTATTTCCTTTGTCTCGGTGCTTATTGCTACTGCTTTTGTCGTTGTCGAACCCACATCCAGCCCAATGATGCAGCGTTCGCCTTCCTTTGCACGGCGAATGTTGATTTGCTCGAACCTAACTTTGTCCGAATAATTCGCAAGCGGTGGCAAAAACGCAAATGAACTTTCTTTGCTTTTGAAAATTAGCTCGCAATCAGAAATTGGCTCGATATTCTTTTCGCAGGCGTAAATTGCAGCACCAAATGCTTCGAAAACCTCCGAAAAACGAGAAACTTCCGCATCTGGGCACAACTCGTGCAAAAATTTCATCACAGCACTGTTGCGGGTTACGCCACCAAGCAACAAAACACGCTCTATTTTTTGCTTTTCGAGCAATTCCTGTACTTTTTCGGCAATCATTTGCGATAGCCCGGCGGCGACTTCTGCCTTTGGCACGCCTTTGTTGAGTGCGTGGGTGCAATCGGACTTGCAGAAAACCGAGCAGCGCCCCGAAACACGAAAAGGTTGGGCATCTTGCGTAATTTCGTTTGCTTCATCGAGCGAAAGGTTCATTCGCTTTATTTGTTGCAGGAAAAATTCGCCCGTCCCCGATGCACACTGATTTTTCGTTATTACACCTGAAATTTTACCAAACGGGTCGAGAGTATAAACAAGGAAAGTTTCGCTTCCGAGCGACGCAATAGCATCGAATTTGCCCGCACCGTATAAATAACTGTATGCAATTTCTGTTGCTTCGGGTTCTGAAATATTGGTCGCCTTGATAATTGACCTAAATTTCCTGCCCGTGAAAGCAATTGGAATTTCGTCCAGATTATATTTTTCGTAATAGTGCTTGATGATTTCTTGCGGTTTGCCATTGTGCGATTGCACTTCCCAATTAAGAAGTGCAAACCCTTCCGAGTTTGTTCGGCTGATAATCGCTAATTTAACGCTTGAAGCACCTATGCAAATTCCTGCTGCTAATTGCATCGAACACCGTTTCTATTTTCCTCTTTTACAAAATTAAAAATAAATCATTATAATTTACCTATAAATGTATAAAACATTCGTCGCTGTAAATTGCTGAAATACAGTAACTTATGTGTTGCAATTTTTTTGGCAAGAAATTTGATGTATCATTTGTTGATAAATACGGAGCGAAATTAAATTGAATTTCGAAGAAAAAAAATATTTTTTGCGAACGCTACTTAAAGCAAATTTCGGGGGTGTAGTCCTTTTCGGAATTATAATGGCAATCGGGATTTATGCTCTTTCGAGCAATTTGCCAAGCGAGCAAAGTTCCGAGCAAACAAAAGTTTCCCAGCAAATTAGCAAAACAGCGGACTTGCTTTGCAAATTCATTGAGCAAAATGTTTCGACTAACTTCGAAAAAGCCGCTTATGCTATTGACGCAAATTTGAAGCAGGGTTCAGGATGGCGACTTTTTCCCGATATCCCCTTTGAAAAAATGTATTACGAAAGCATTCCTTCTCTATACTTTGGCAATATCAATTTAAGCAGAAACGAAAGAAACAAAATTCACCCATTTTTGCAATCCTTGAAATCAATTGCGGGCTGCGATATTCTCTTATATCAGAGAATTGGCGAAAGCGGCGATATGTTCCTCGTAAATCACACATTCTACTACCTTCCTGATAATTTCAAACTTAACTTGATTAGCCCCGAAAAAAATCAAACTGCTGCAATTCTGATTGAAAAAATATTCAAAGGTCAAAGTTTTACAGTGTTGCAAAGCATTAACGAAAGCATTTATTCCATCACTTTTCGCCGAATAATCAACCGTCAGGGCAAAATTATCGGAATGATGGGCATTCTTAATAAACTTTCGGGAATAATCGATTTCAATATTTCAAAACTAAATTATAACGTTGCTTATTACGACGCCTTCTCGAAAAATGTAATTCTGTCGGTTGGCGCGGCACCTCGCAAAAGCACTTTGCTGTGGGCTGATAGTTTACACCTCGATAACAAAGATTTCCAGACATCCGACTTTGATTGGGGGCGTTCGGCAGTATATTCAGGTAAATTGAACCTGTTGGTATTGATTGATTTCACGCTACAACCCAAAATTATGCCGTCGGGCTTGCGTGCAAATGGACTGAAATTGGTTCTTGCTGTTGCTATTCTTGTTGCGGTGTTGCTTGTTTTCTATTCTGTGCGTGCTTCGGACGAATTTGCCCGAAAAGTGAACGAAAAAGAGCAGAATTTTCTGAAATTGCTGAACTTCGTTGCCGAAGGCAAAAGCCGTGAATTTGAAAACGAAGTAATAGAAAAATCATTCAAAGGTGAAATTGCAAGAGATGAGTTAATTAAGACGCTAAACAGAGTAAATAAGACTATTTACGATTTGCAACAGGATAAATCGGATTTGCAGGATATCATTGATACTAAAATTAATCGCCTGCTTTCCGTAGCCGATAAAATCGGGAAGTTGAAGCAAAAAGCCGAACTTGCCTACGAAAACACGATTGAGAGTATTGCCGACCTCACTGTTAAAATTACCCAGCTTGCAACCACCGCACAAGAACTTTCACGCTGGGAAACACCCGCCGAAATCTCTTCCAGATTCGACCACAATTCGGCAAAAGAGAAAATCAGGCAAAAAGCAACCACCATTCGCACCAAAGCAAAACTTCTGACAGATAAACTCGATAAAATCTTTTCTGAACTGAACGTTTTGAAAAAAATATCAGACCATACATATCTTATTGCTGTAAATTCCTCAATCTTTGCCGAGAAAGCAAGTTCAAGCAAAATGGAATTATTATCTACTGAAATCAAAAAAATTTCCGAAAATTTGCTTAACTCACAAGACCAACTTTACTATCTTGCTACCGAAGCTCGCAATGCAATATACGCTTGTAGCAACGACCTCGAAACTATCGAAATAGTTCTCGAAAACACCCCAACCCAATCTGATATTGCAAAAATGCTTCTTGAATACTCAAAATTCAACGAACGGATTGCTTCTATTTCGAACAAATTTGATAACGTGGTCGATGAATTTCGCAACATTCTGAAAAATACTGAAACAGCAAAAAGCGACCTTGCTAAACTTGATGGAATTATCGAAGAATTGATTAATATTTCCGAGAGCATATAATGGCTGTCCGCAAAATAAAATATTACAAAAGAAGATTTACTGATAACGACTTTTTCAAGTCCGACCTTTCAGCGAATAAGTATTTCGAGCAATCGCATTTAAGCAGTCTAAATAGAAAAGTTTCCCTCTTGCCATTCAAAATTGGCAATATTAACTTTGTTGCTAATAGCAAATTCGTCGAAATAGTTATTCCAAGTCGAGAGAAATACACAAATCAAAGTTTTCCTAAATGGATTTCGGGGCTAATTGCATACGAAGGGACCATACTTCCAGTAGTTGATTTGCCGCAATTGGGCAATTTCCGCAGCAGTGGCGAACCGTTCTGCACAATAATTTTCAGCGATGGGGCTTTCCGATTTGGAATAGAAGCAGATTTCGTGCGTTTCCCGTTTGCACACAATGCGTTCTCGTCAATCGATGCTTCGCTTTTCAGCACTCTTAAAATTCAGCAAAGAGACTACTATTTTCTAAATATCGAAATGATATTTGAATTAATTAGAGAATTGGAATTTGAGTAATATTGAGCAACATATAGAAAATTTCAAGGAGACTTGTCGCCGTCATTGCGATATAATCGAAACCTGCCTGCTCGATTACGAAAAATATCGCATTGCGGAACTACTCGCAAACACAGCCAATTCTATCAATCAAATCAGACTTTCCGCTAAAAAATTGTCGGTTGATAATGCCGCTATCATTGCTGATGCAATGCTAAAAGTGGTTTCGCTTGCAAAAGAAAACCGATTAGACCTCCTCCCGAACGATATTGATTTAATATTGCGAGCAAATGATTTCTACTACTCAATTATACAGTTTTCCGCTTACGAAATTCTTGAATTGCTTAATTCGGAATTTGCGATTATCAGTGAAATTGCTGCCGAATTGCAATCTATTGCAGCACCACAAAGAATTAAAAAAGTCCAATCCACAGTTGTAAAATCTGAAACAACTTCGGACGAACAACAAAGCAAAGGTATTTTGCTAGAAAAGTTCAAGTATGCAATTGTCCGTTCAGTTAGCACTATCGAACAAGTTCTGGAACAATCTGAAACGCAGAAAGAAGCAATTGATGTAGTCCCAATTTCGCAAGCTCTGAACACAATCAAAGGTGCGGCAATAAGTGCGGGCGTATCGAAAGCCTTCGACCTTGCCGACGCTATGGGTGATTTTATCCGCTTCCTTGCAGAGAACAATGTCCCGATTAATCCATATCAGATGGATTTACTGCTCAGCTGCAATCGATTGTTCAAAGAAATTGCCGCAACAAGTGCCATCGCAATTATAGACAAAATCAAGGATTACAGCGACTATATCGACACTTACTCTGATTTTCTGCGTTCCTTCCTTACCGAACAGGAACATTTGCAACCGACACCTTCTGCTAAATTAGCAAGCGATGAAATTGTCCCGCTCATTAGCACTGTCGGTGCTTCTTCCGATGCTGCTTCCGATGGAAAGCTCTATTATTTCGGTTACAAATCGTCCCAGCTCAATGATTATTCCAAATACAATCGCTTGCTCGATGCTACAATTAATATTATTTCAAACATTGTCCCAATTTCCAGCTCGATTAATAATCTCAAATCTCTGAAATCGCTCATTCGTCAAATCCAGCTCGACAATAATAATATACTGTATAATATCACCAATACAGAAGTTCTTACCGAAATTGCTATGAATAATGCGAAAAAGCTTGAAGAAATTATCTCTCAACTCGATTTTCATTTCGCCACAGCAGACGAATTTCTGCAAAACATAAAAAATCGGATTAATACAATCTACAATGGTCTTTATAATTTTCGTTCAGTTGCTTTTGGCGATGTCGTTCGTGGATACAACGAACTTGCAAACGATTTAGCCCGTTATTCGAGCAAGAATGTTAACCTGAAAATTACAGGTCGCTTTGTTCGAGTTGGTTCTGAATTATACACATTGCTTGAAATTTTACTACCTCAATTGCTTCGGGATATTATTATCAACAATATCGAACCACCCAACCTGCGAAAAGGAAAGCCCGAAGTAGCCGAAATATCTCTTTCTGCTCGTACTTTGAGCAGCAAACTTCTTATTGAGATAATTGATGATGGCAAAGGCGTCGATGCTTCTGCTATTTCGGCTCGCCTTGAAGGGCTAATTAATCTAATTAGCAACAACAGCGGTCGAATTGATATTAGTTCTGAACCAAATTTCGGGACGAAACTTTCAATTTCATTCAATATGAATTATGTCTTGCTGAAATCGCTTGTTTTCGAGGTTGCAGGCAATCTCTACGCAGTGCAACTGCTTAATTGCGAAGCACTTATAGACGAAAAAACTTTCCACAAGCAGCACTCTAATGCTAAATCAATCGATATGCGAAAAATTCTTGGTGTTGAAGCAGAATACATTGGCAAAAATAAACCCGTTCTTTTGGTGAACGATTTTAATGGTAATATTGCTTTGATTTTCGACAAATTTGTTGGCGAAGCCGAACTTGTTCCCACTCCCGCAAATAAACTCGTTAGCGTAACCCCGTTTATTGCAGCTTCGTCTGTTTACAACAACAAACCTGTAATGATAATCGATGTGCAGAAATTACTTAATATATCTGTGAATTAGCAAAATAATCGATTTCAACTCATCTGAAAAAGCAATAATTCCGTCCTCGTGTCCGCTCAGAGCGAAAATTCCAATGCCATCAGGAAGTCCTGAGACGTATTCTTTTGCTTCAAGGGCAATTTCCACAGTCCCATATTCGGCGGAACCGCTGGTTTTTTGACCATTTCTGATTAATTCTTCCCAAATCTCTTTATTATGCAGGTGCGCGACAAACTTTGTTTTCGGTTTTGCTTCATAAATTGCAAGATGAGTAATTGCCTCAGATGAAGGTGGGCGAACCCCGCTATAAACTAATGTATTTTTCATAATATCGTAATCGTGAATAATAGCAAAATCGCTACAATTGAGAATTGCCTCGCCACCCGTTTGCGAGCCGCTTACGATAAACTTATCATACCATTTTTTGCTAACGTTGCCGTAACCAATTCCGTTCGGTAGCATACCAATTAAATTGTTGATTTTTAGCTCGTTACGCAAAAACTGCAAGTCGACTATTTCTATTGCCGTGGGATATTCGTTCCCGATGCAAATTGTATTGTATTTAATATATCCTTCGCTCATTTTTTCTTAATAGCCTTGAAGAAATAATAAAATGCAGCAAATACACCAATCGCAGCAAATAACAAAATAAAAAGTGGGGAAGTGTTGTTTTTGCTATCTATCCACCATCCAAGCAAAGTAAATAGAACAACGGGAATAGCCATCTGCATACCTAAATTCATAAATGGTGCCATCTCTCTTATGGAGCTGAATAGTGCTTCCCTAACTTTTGTTTTGTTTTTAGAAGCCATATTCTACAAGCGTTTTAAGTATGTCCTCTAAAAATATGTTTTTCGACGAGCCATACCACATATCGTCTGGCACAAGAACTATTGAACCGTAGGTAGCAGGATTTTGTGGGTCGAAGACTGAACTGTTTTTGCGTGTGTATTCCTCAGGTCGGAACTCATTGTCGTAATCGTGAACCGATACTGTGCAGCCGAATTCGATTAATTTCCCCGCCTCAACGGGATTGCCCTGTATCCCCAAAAAAGCAAAGGGAACTCTGAAACGCACCAAATACATCGTATCCTGAATGTCCGAAATAGCCATTATGTCGTGTGCCGCAATTTTCTGATATGGTTCTAATTCGTCTGTTGTGCTTACCTTTACCGATGCTGTTCTATCCAGAAAGTTTCCAGGATAAATTTTAATGTTAAATATACCACCTTCGATATTTTCTTTGAACGTTACTTTGTTTCCTTTCAAATCAGCAAATCGATTGCTTCCATCTGTATTGACGTCGAACCAAACTTCCACATAATCGCAAATACAGGTGTCGCAATTTTGCGGAACAATCTTGTCGTCTTTCACTTTCACTGTCATATATAAATATGTTTCGTCCCAGGCAGAACTTACCGAAAAGGACAAATCTTCACCACCGCCCCACCAGAAAGCACCTTTCGGAACGAAATTGATATTATCAATTTTGACTTCTGAACTATAACCTTTGTATATCTGGTGACCTCGTCTATATGACGGAATTGTTGTGTATTCAGCAAAAAGGCGTGTTTTACCCGTGTTTGTAACTATAAATTTTTCAGTATTCTGCAAATTCTGATAATTTTTATAAGATTCGTAAGTATATTCACCTATTCTTTCAGTTGTAAATTCGTCCAGCATAATCAAAGCACCATTATCAAAGCGATAACCGCGAATTAACCAATTGAACTGCTTATGCTTTTGGGTAACATAGCAAGCGTTGTCTCTGATGACAACCCCAATTTCAAGCGGCAACTCAACGAACTCGTAAGCAAATTGCCCGGCTTTGACAAAATAACCATCAATATCGACAAACAAATACACTTGCATTATTCGTCCGCGCTGCCCGGAAATTCTAACCGAGAAAGCCGCATCCGGCACCCCGTCGCCCGAAAAATCGCCTACATCCCAGCCCCAAATTGTATAATCGCTCCCCTGCGGAAATTCCCTTTGCAAATCCTGTATCATTTCTTTGTTGAAATAGTTCTCCAATCGTCGGGACAATTCGGGAAAACGTATCCCGCTTTGAGAATATGCTAATTCACAGATAACAACTAAAAACAAAACAACGCTTACTAATTTTCTCATTTTATTTTCGATAAAATTTCATCACGAAGTTCTTTTAAATCGCCCGAAATTCGAGCACCCATTTGAGAGACAACGCGAGCCCCTACTGCCGAAGCAATGTGTCCGGCAACAACGGGATTGCCCGTTGTGATAATGCCATACATAAAACCACCTGCGAAGCAATCGCCCGCACCGGTTGTGTCAACTGGCTTTGCGGGATAGGACGGTATCCTGTAAATATTGCCTTCCCATTTAACAATGGAGCCGTTCCCACCAAGCGTTACAACGACATTTGGGCACTCGCGGCTTAATTCATCGACGGCATCTTCCACATTCTGCTTGCCCGTGTAGCGAAGTGCTTCGTTCTCGTTGCAGAAAACAAGGTCGGATTGATTTACTACCTTTTGCAAGTTTTCGCGAAAACTGTCTATAATAAAAACATCAGAGAATGTTAGCGAAATCTTTGTGCCGTGCTTTTTTGCTAATTCTACGGAATAGAATAATGCATCGGTGCTGCTTTTTGCCGTAAATTTATATCCTTCGGCATAAATCCATTGGGAGCGCGAAATTACCGCTTCGTCGATATTATGCTTGCCGAAAAATGCAGTTGCACCAAGCGAAGTGTGCATAGTGCGTTCGCTGTCGGGTGTGATAAACACAAAGCAAGTGCCTGTTGGATAATTGTCCAGCATCTCAGCTTTGAGCTCAATCCCTAATTCTATAAATTCATTTGCATAAAATTGACCGAACTCGTCCTTCCCCAAAACTGTTGAGTAAGCAGCTTTGCCGCCCAGCTGCGAAAAGCAAATTATAGTGTTTGCTGCTGCTCCACCGCTACATCTATTGAACTTGTGGTGTGAATACTTTTCGAGCAATTCCCTCTGCTTTTCGCTTTCGACAAGCCGCATTTCGCCCTTCTTCAACCCTAATTCTGCAAGTTCGGCTTCCTCTACTTCATATTGAATATCAACAAGACCGTTGCCCAACCCAAATAGTTGAATATCTTTCATAGTAAATCCAAACGTTATATATAATTAAGCAAAAATAAAGATTTTTTGATGATTAGCAAACATAATAGTAGAAAAAGTTTATTGAGTTTGGATTTCTTTTCTATTTGATTTGACTACGATTGCGAAATACAACGATACTATCAACGCAACGCTTCCCGTTGCGAAAAATGTAGTTGCACTGCCGAATTTATACCACAAAATTCCTGCTATTGTGCTTGAAAGCATTGTGCAAATACTCTGAAATGCCGAAAAGGAACCTATTGCCGTCGCTGTATCTTTCTTGTCCGTGACGTTCGATAGCCACGCCTTCGATATTCCTTCCGTTGCTGCTGCATAAATTCCATAAAGAAAGAACAACCCATAGAATACATATAAATTATTATTCAACGCAAAACCAAAATATACAGCCGAATAAATTAGCAAGCCAAGAATTAAAATTCGTTTAAGTCCAAACTTGTCTGCTATTATCCCAAGCGGAAACGAGAAAATTGCATAAATTAAGTTATAAAAAATATAAGTGCCGATTACTTTGGCGTCGTCCAGTCCTGCTTGCTTTGCTTTTAGCAGCAAGAACACATCAGAACTATTGAACAGTGTAAATAGAAGCAATCCAACGACAATTTTTCTGTATATTTTCGGGCTTTGTTTCCAATACTTTATAAACGAGAGAAAGCTTGTTTTTCCCTGACTTTTTTCAATGGTTCTTTGCTTGTCTTTAAGAAAAAATGCAAAAAGTATAGTGATAATTCCAGGAATAAATGCCAGATAAAATAAAGTAACGTAGTCCTGCGGATAAAAATAAAGATAAATTAATGCTAATAGTGATCCAATTACCGCACCCAGAGTGTCCATCGAACGATGGAACCCGAACACTTTGCCTTTTGTTTCGGGAGTTGCTTCGTCCGAAAGCAAAGCATCTCTTGCACCTGTGCGAAGCCCCTTGCCAAATCTATCCAGCGTCCTCGAAAAAAACACCCACAGCGGATGTGCAAGCATTACCAGCATCGGCTTCGATACAGCACTCAATGCATACCCCAGCCGAACAAATGGCACTCTCTTTCCTGTAACGTCCGAGAGCTTCCCGAAATAGCCTTTGCTAAGTCCGGCGGTTGCTTCGGCTATTCCTTCCAATATCCCAATAAATAAAATTGAAAATCCAATTGTTTTGAGATATATCGGCAGAACGGGATATAGCATTTCGCTTGCTATGTCTGTAAAAAGACTTACTATCGACAATATCCACACTGCTCGGGTTATTTGCTTCAATTTCCCGCCGAAATTATCTTCAAAATTGGTCTATTAGACGATACTGAAAGCTGATTGTTTTTTTGAAATTGCTCAGAAATTATTTTCGAATATCAGGTATGTCTATCCTACCATTTAAAAAACCTTCGGAAGGTTCAAGACAACGATAATGCTTTAGCTACAAGTCTATCAAATAGATGTTTTTATTGGTTCCGAAGGCAAATCTTTATGATATTAACCAACCAGGATTGAATACTACTCGAAATCGTAATATTCAATATCTTTTATTGCAGAATGATAGAATTTCTCTAACTGCCTTTCGAAGAAAAATTTCTTTTCGCCGAATGCAGGTTCTAAATCGGTAAGCCATAGTGCTTTTTTGTTGTACTTTGCAAAAAATGGTCTGCACACCCAATCGGGGTTTCTTCCCTGTATAAATCTCAATACAAATACCTTCTCGTCTTTTATTTGTGCAACACCCAACACTTGAACTTTGCCCGGAGTAGCCGACATCACCGGTCCGCGTATTGTTCGGCAAATTCCACTAACTTTTTGATATGCCTTTCTGAACACATTCCAGGCTTCTTCCAGCGAAAGCGAGAAATAATCTCTTGCACCCGTATCACGTGGAATAAACATATAGTAAGGTATCAAATTTAGATTTACCTGCATACGAAGCATTTTTGCCCATATTTCGGGGTCGTCGTTTATATGCTTCAGCACGGGCGATTGCGTTCGTATAATTGCCCCTGTCGAAAGCACTTGTTTTATTGCTTCCTTTACTTCTTCGGTTTCAAGTTCATTCGGATGGCAAAAATGCGCCATAAAAGCAAGATTTCGCCCTTTTGAAACAATTGTGCGGAATATTTCAAGCAATTCCTGGCTATCATCGTCCTGAGTAAATCTATATGGCCAGAAAGCCAGCGATTTTGTGCCTATACGTATTGTCTGGACATTCGAAATGCTATCATCGAGCAGTGGTTCGATATATTGCCGCAGTTTGCTTGCTTTCATCACTAATGGGTCGCCCCCGGTGAAAAGAACATCTGTAATTTGCGGATTATGTTTTATGTATTCCACCATTAATTCTACTTCTTGCGTGGCAAATTTCAATTCATCGACACCGATAAATTGAGGCCAGCGAAAGCAAAACGTGCAATAAGCGTGGCAGGTCTGCCCGTGGCTTGGGAATATCAACATTGTTTGCTTGTATTTATGCTGAAATCCGTACAACTTCTTCCCGTTTATTTGCGGAATATTTAGTTCCAACTGCCCGCTTGTGTGCGGATTTAACTCCATATGTATTTCATTTGCCCGCTTTTTTATGATTTCTTGCGGTGTGTTCGTCCGTAGCATTGTCGCTATTTCCTGGTAATGCTCTTTTTTGAGCATTCCTTTTTGCGGAAAATTCAACACAAATAGCGGGTCAGTTTTGTAATTACTCCAATCGATTAATTTATCGATTACATAATTGTTCGTCTTGAACGGGAATATAGTGCTTACTACATCAATATCGAAAATTTCCCTCTCAGTCAATTTCGATATTTGCGGTATCTGCTTGTAATTGCTTCTTGTATATGCTTTATATTTCATAATTCCAATTGAAAGATTAAACAAAAATGAAAAACAAAAGAATATAGCATTTTTTTAATTAAAATGCAAATTCTTTTCGAAAATTACTTTTCTGATTTCAAATTTCAGAATTAAGAATTGTCCTTTGGTCTTTTGAAATTGTCCGATTTATACGAATGCTTTTTGTCGGACTTGAAGTTTCTATCAGATTTAAAATTTCTGTCAGATTTATATTTTCTATCAGATTTAAAATTTCTGTCAGATTTATAATCCCCGTAATTTTTGTTGCGAGGACGACTTGAATAATCGGAATGACTGTAAAGTTTATCTGCTGCCTTCGAAAAAGTGTTTTGCTTGTGTCCCTCGAAGCAAATTACAAACTCTGCTTTGATATTCTCATCCTTGAACTTTTCGTAAAGTTCGGCAAAAGTGCCGTAATGGTGGGTTTCATACAGCATCGTCAGGTTCATACCAATGTAGGCGCGTCTATCGGGCATCACACGTGCAGCTGCTTCGAGCAATGGCTTCAATCTATACGGTGTTTCCAGCAAAATTACAGTTTTTGGGAAGTGGGATAGTTGGGATAATTCGTGCAAGCGTTCTTCTTCCTTTCGGCTTAGCATTCCCGCAAAGAAAAACGATGATGCATCAAATCCCGAACGCACAAGCGCCGTCAGTATGCTTGATGCACCTGGGACAACCTCTATTTCTATGTCTGTCTTCAATGCAGCTTTGAGCAAGTGTTGCCCGGGGTCGGCAAGCAATGGTGTCCCGCAATCAGACACTAAACAAGCACGGTCGCCTTTTTCCAGTCGTTCCAATACATTAAACGTTTGCTCTATCTCGTTCTGCTCGTTGAGTGGAATAAGTTCTTTTTCAAGGTTTATGTTTTTTAGCAATCGCGCGCCTTCTTTCAGCTCTTCGCAAATCACAAAATCGCAAATCTTTAGCACTCCCAAAGCACGTAAAGTTATGTCCTCTTTGTTGCCAATTGGTGTCGATACAATAAAAAGCTTCCCTTTTTTCGTTTTGTTTTCCAAAATTAATATCCTAAATCAATTGTAAAATTTTAGTTTTACAAATTTACTAAATATTAACGACTTAATTCCACTGAAATTGGTTTTGGCAACTTCTTAGCCGAAGTGCATTTGCTTATTTCTACATTTGTTGTAGCATTTTTCGTGCTTTGGGAACGTACTCGCTTCTTGGGTATTTCTCGATAATTTCGCGGTAAGTATTTTTTGCTTCTGTAATTCGCCCCAATTTAATTTTGCAATCAGCAAGCTTAATTGCAATTTCTGCTGTTTTTTCGCCACTGCCTTTTTTTAATAATTCCGAGTAAATTTCAGCGGCTTGCTCGTAATTGCCAAGCTGCGAATGGCTTTCGGCAAGCAAAAATTTCGCTTCGTTGCGCACTGCTTCATTTTTGGTTGAATTTGCAACTTTTTCAAGCTCCTCGATTGCTTTATCATACTGCCTCTGACTAATTAACGCTAATGATTGTGTCATCTCTACTTTTTCGTTGGCAGGTTGCGGGCTTTCATCGCTTGTTCTGCTTTGCTGCTTCTCGCCTTGCGTCGCTATATTATTTTGCTTAATTGAGACGCTGTTTTTTCGAACAGTTTGATTGCCCGATGAGCTTGTATGCTTGGTGGTGCTTGCTTTTCGCGCGCTCGTGTTTGCAACTTTTTGCGTCCGCTGTATGTAGCTTTTTCCTTCTTCTTCGTCCGAAAGCAAAATTGAGGCATCACTGCTGCTTTGTGGTGCTTTTTCCGTTGTTTCTCTATTTGCTGGAATTCCCGCAACGACGCTTCTTTTTTCTACAACATTCGATTGTTCGAGCGAACCTCTGATTTCGTTTAGAGTGTAACGCAATTCTTCAACATCTTTTTGTAAATTCGCTATTTGATTTTTCATTACAACCTGTTCGTTGCCGAGTGCGGCAAGTTGCTCTTCTAAGGAAGGCAACACTCTATTTTGTGTATTTTGTGCATTATTTTCGCTTTTTGGGGCATTTATATTTTTCTCAAATTCAGCAATTTTATCATCTATTGGGATTTCCTGCTTTTGCGTTTTGGCAACGCTTGCTTTCTTTATTGGCTTATTCCCGGTTCGCACTGCTGATGGAGTGCACCCAAAAAATGTGAATGTGCATATTATCAGCCAAGCTGCTGATATTCTCCATAATTTGGTATATTCAATTTTGCTTTTCATTTCTATATATCCTTTATTTTCAACATATTCGATAATATTTGTGTGTTTTATTTAATATGTTCTCCAATTTAAATGCCGAAATACTTAACTTTTTCATAATTTTGCTTTTTTAAAATGTAATTTCGGAGCAAAAATGAGTGATTTAATTAATCGTGAGCATCAAGTACTTTTCCAGACTTACAAGCGTTTGCCAATTGAAATAGACCACGCAAGCGGTGCAAAAATTTGGGACCGCAACGGCAATGAGTATTTAGATTTCCTTGCGGGAATTGCTGTGAACGCACTCGGGCACAGCCACCCAAAAATTATCGAAGCGGCACAAAAGCAAATTTCTCAATACATGCACGTCTCGAACTATTTCTACCAGGAACCGCAAATCCTGCTTGCTGAGAAACTTACTCAGCTTACGGGCTATACCCGTGTCTTTTTCACTAATTCGGGCACCGAAGCAACAGATGGCGCCATTAAACTTGTCCGCAAGTACTCTTTCGGTCGTGGTAAAAAAACAATCGTTGCTTTCAGCGGTGGCTTCCACGGGCGCACTTATGGTGCTCTTTCAATTATGGATAAGCCTAAATACAAAGAGAATATGGGACCATTCCTCCCCGACACTTTAGTTCTGAAATTTAATGATATTAAAGAACTCGAACGCAACATAAACGACGAAACTGCCGCCGTTTTCCTTGAATTCATTCAAGGAGAAGGCGGGATTGTTTCCCCAACTCAGCAATTTGTCGATAAATTAGAAGAACTTCGAAACAAATATAATTTCCTGCTTGTTGCAGACGAAATTCAATGCGGTGCAGGACGCACCGGCAAATTCTTCGGTTTCGAGCACTTCGGAGTGAGCCCCGATATCGTAACTATGGCAAAAGGAATAGGCGGTGGATTGCCACTTGGTGCAATTCTTGCCAAAGATTTCCTTGCTGATGTATGGGACCGCGGCAACCACGGAACCACCTACGGCGGCAATGCAGTCGCTTGTGCAACCGGTCTTGTCGTTGTCGAGGAACTTTTCAACGGTGTGATGGATAACGCCCTCAATATCGGTGAATATCTGAAAAACAAATTGTTCCAGCTGCAAGAACATTTCCCAAATATGATTGTTGAGGTCCGTGGGCACGGGCTTATGCTTGGGCTTCTTCTTTCCTTCGATGCTCAATTGCTTGTCGACGAACTTCTGAAAAATATGGTTATTTCGAATGCTGCTTCGGGGAATGTTCTGAGAATTGTTCCACCACTTACAATCACAAAAGACGAAGCAGAACTATTCTTAACTAAATTGCATCTATCGCTTGTCAATTTAGAAAATAAAATTAATTTACAGTAATTTACGAAAAAATTCGTTATATTCATTGATTGTAATAAATTGAAAAATAGAAATATTTATGAAAAGTAGTGTTATTATTCCGGCGGGTGGAGTGGGTAAACGCTTCGGTTCGCAAGTGCCAAAGCAATTTGCTGAACTGGGAGGCATACCTATTCTCGTCCATACAATTCGTATCTTTGATACAGTTGAAGATGTCGAAGGCATTGTCATTCCTGTTCATAACGAGTGGTATACCTTTACCAAAGAACTTATCGAAAAATATAAATGCGACAAAGTTAAAGAAGTTATAATCGGTGGTCTTGAGCGTCAGGATAGTGTCTATAATGGGTTGCTTTCAGAAACAGTAAAGAATTCTGAAATTGTTCTGGTTCACGATGCAGTTCGTCCGTTTGCTTCTCCGAAGCTTGTCCAGCGAATTATTAACGAAACGGAAGATTTTGGTGCTGTCATTCCTGGTATTGCTCCGAAAGAAACTGTCAAAGAAAAAACAAGCAACGGGCTTGTTGTAAAAACTCTCGAAAGGAACAAGTTATCGCTTATCCAAACTCCACAATGTTTTTGGACTGATGTTATTACTTCTGCTTATCGCAAAGCAAAAGAAGCAAGCTTCTTCGGCACCGACGAAGCTTCGCTTGTCGAGTTCATCGGCTACAAAGTTACTGTTGTGGATGGAGAAGATGAAAACATTAAAATCACTACTCCATTTGATTTAAAAATTGCTGAACTAATTATGAAAGAAAAATTTCAAAGTCAGTAGGTGAGATATGGAAAAGAAAAGAAAAATTCGCTCTAATGTTCAGGCAAAAGCTGTAAAATGGGAATTCCCGCTCGAAAAGAAAGATTTGATTGTTATCGGTGTGGGTATTGCTGTGGTTCTGCTTGGATATTTACTTATGGCTACGGGTGTAACAGAAGAACCTGCCCTTCCTGATGGCAAGTGGAATAATCCTTTTGCTGTTGTTGTGGCGCCATTACTGCTTGTAATCGGCTATTGTGTTATTATTCCTCTGGGTTTAATTAAATTCTTTTCGAAAAAGAAGAATTCTGCTGAGAATAATCAATAATGAATAATACTCATTCGAAAGATACATTTGCCGGCTTTGTTGCTATTATTGGCAAACCCAACGCCGGCAAATCTACTTTTATGAACACTGTTCTTGGTGAAAAGCTCTCTATTGTTACTCCAAAGCCGCAAACTACTCGCAAACGTGTTCTGGGTATTTACACAAAAGATAATCTTCAAATTGTGTTTGTCGATACTCCCGGTTTTATCAAGCCACGCTATGCTTTGCACGAAGCTATGATGGAATATGTTTCGGAAGAAGTGCTTTCTGCTGATGTCCTGCTTGTGTTATTTGATGTTTCAGAGTATTCCGCACATAAAGAACCTTTTCATAGCACTTTCTTCGAATTGCTTGACAAATCTCCTGCTCCTAAAATTCTTCTCCTCAACAAAATCGACTTGCTGAAAGACAAAAAAGCTATGCTTCCTGCAATTGATTTTTTTGCCAAAACCAATACTTTCTCTGAAATTCTGCCTATTTCTGCCTTCGAACCCGACGATGTTGCAAAAGCTATTCAAGTTATTGCCAAATATATTCCCAAATCGCCATTTTATTATGATGAAGATGTGCTTAGCACCCAGAACGAACGCTTTTTTGTCTCCGAGCTTATTCGCGAACAAATTTTCTTGCTCTGCGAAGAAGAAATTCCATACTCGACAGAAGTCTCCATAGTCGAATTTAAAGAACGAGAGAAAGGCAAGTGGTATATCAACGCCGAAATTATTGTCGAACGCCCTACTCAAAAGCCCATTATTATCGGCAAAGACGGGCAACGAATTAAACAAATTGGCGAACATTCTCGTATTGCTATCGAAAATCACCTTCGCAGGTCTGTCTATCTTGATTTGTATGTTAAAGTTCGTCCAAAATGGCGGCAAAATCCTCGCCAGCTCAAATCTTTCGGTTATTGAGCAATTCCTTTTCTAAAATCGAGCGGAAATAATCAGGTTTGTTGTCATTTGTTGTTGCATCGGAGACAGTTTCGATGTGTATTTCCTCTGTGAAAAGAAATTTCTTAAAATAATCCAGTTTTCTTTTTGTTTTATCATCAATTCGCCTATAAAACATATCAAATCTTTGGCTTAAATCCCATCCCTTTATCTCAACGGGAATAATTTTCCCGAACCAACGCCTGTATAAAGCATATCTAACCCAGGTAAGCCCAATATAAAGTGCTTTGCTTGACGGGCTTTTCGCCCCAAAATCATACACAACACAACGGTAACCCATTGCCAGATGCATCAGAAAATTGTAATCCAATTCTTTCAGTATATCCACAAACTTTTTGCTTTCGCAATGGCAGGACTGCAAGCGAATAAACGACACCTCGTCGAGCTTCAAGCCAAATCGCTCTATTGCTTCAATTCCATTTGTTAAATTTAGAAATATCTTTGTTTTCTCTTCCATTTTTATTTTAATTTTTCAATAGAATAATACTGCAAATTAATTATTCAAACGAGATTTTCCGAAAAAAAGTATCGAAGTGGGTTGATTGAAAACCTTCCGATGGTTCCAAACCTTCGGAAGGTTAATATCGCGGTAATTACAAAAAAACCTTCGGAAGATTCTCGCCCTTCCGAAGGTTCTAAGCCTCGAACATTATGCGATGTTAGAATGTATATCTTACACCAAATTGCATTTGCCAGCGAGACCAAAAATCGCTTGTCTCAAAGATGTCGTCGCCTTTGTATCCTCTTGTGTTTGGTAAGTAGCTTGCACGAATTTTACCTGATTTATCGTAACCTTCGAAACGCATCAAGCTATATGTTCCGTTGCTCACGTATTTTACGTGTCCCCATTCTCTATTTAGCAAGTTCAGCACATTCAAAATATCAAGAGTTAGTTCTACTTTTTGTCTGCTAATAGTTGGGATTTCCCAGCTCACTCTTAAATCAACCTGATGACGCCAGGGCTGATTAAGCGAATTTCTGTCCATAATTTTACCACGCTTTAAGCCATCCCAGTCGCTTAAGAATTTTTCTAAAGCTTCGGCATATTTCATTTGAGTTCCATCAGGTGCAGTATAAGTTTGGTCACCATTAACAAGGATCATCTTGTCATCTTGCCAAACGCCATTTTCATTTCTTAATTTGTTCGGAATGTAGCAAAGGTCGTTGCCCCACACATTATCATTGTTTGCATCACGAACTCGTGTGTCAATAAGCACATCTCTATCCCAAGTGATATTGCTTTGAGTATAATATAAGAATGACAATGGTGAACCGGAACGTCCTTCGTAGAATAAACCTACAGTAATATCTGCATTCTTGTAGTATTCATATCTGTATGATACATTTGCTAAAACTCTGTGAGGAATTGAGAATAGGGAAGTCGATAGCTTCGGATTATTTGGGTCTGGTGCGGGGTTATACATCCAGTTAGAAATTGCACGGCTCGAAGTTGCACTATTTACATCGCGAACAAGCGAATATGTGTAAGCAAAATTAGCACTTAAATTTGGCAAAATACCTTGATTGAATGGCTTTTGCAATTGTGCCGAAATACTTAACTGGTCGCCCTTGTTTGTGTTTGTCATATAAATTACGTTTGTATAATCGTTGCTTACAAGCACTGGATTTTTGTTATACCTCAAATATAGCGGTCTGCCATCAATTGCAGTAACTCTATTGCCGCTGTTATCGACAGAGTCTATAAGCAAAATGTTCTTGAATAATACTTCGTTTATTGATTTGCCGTAAATGAATTCAATAGTTCCAATTAATCCCTCAGTTAACTGCTGGTCGACTGCAACGTTGAAGCGTAATATTTGTGGCATCTTGAAGTTCTTGTCTGTAATATTTACTTCGGTTGTATTAACAGGCTCAGGCTTTGGCTGATTCTTTGGGTCTGGTTCGAATGCTGGGACATTGCTTGTAACATCTACGCGCCCATAGTCAACACCAGTATTTGCATATTGGTTGCCAATCCATACACCGGGTGTGCGTCCTGCGAAAAGTCCAATACCACCACGCACCTGCGTGTTCTTATTGCCAAATACATCATAGTTGAACCCAAAACGTGGTGAGAATGCAAACGCAGTTGGCATTTCGGATGTCTTCATATTGAAAACGCTGTCGAATTTGGCATTGTAAGATGGTTCATCTGGAAACGCATAGAGATCGCCACGTAATCCAAATGTAAGTTTAAGATTTGGCATAATCTTCCATTCATCTTGTGCGTAAAATGCAAGTTGCCAATATGAAAATTCTGCTCTTTCTTTTCCACCTGGCAATAAATAACTGTAATAATATCTATTAGGTTTGTTGTTATAGAAATTCTCTAATCCCGAGAAAGTATATGTTCCAAAAGCATCCTGAACATATAGATTTCTAAAAGTAACATATTGATTAGTTGTACCTACTGTAAATACGTGATCTTCCAAAAAATAATTGAAGTTGTCAGTTATTTCAAGAATGCTCTGGTCCAGAGCGTTGGCTTGCGAGAAGCGTTCAACACCGAAACTAACAGAGCTTCGTTTGTCGTCGCCCAAAGATGAAATTGTAACACTTGGGAATGGGCGTGATTGTGGGTCGCGTTCGTCGTTTACTTGAGTATAAGCAAGACGGAACTCATTAGCCATATCTTTGCCCAACACACTATTCAGCTGCAAAACTGTTTGATTTTGCAAACTCTTGAATATATACTCCTGTCCAGAATATGAAAAGAAAGTTGCTGAACGAGTTACAGCATTATCCTGATCAGCATTAACAAAGTTATGACGCAATGTTAATCTATGTTGATTTGAAATATTGTAATCTAAACGCATAAAGATTTTATAATTATTTACATCGCGTGTATATTTATCATATGAACCTGGGTCGTAGCCATATTTAGTAATTACACTATCGCGCAAAGCTTTAAGTTCTTCTCTTGAAAGACCGAACACATTTGGACCGCTTTCGCCTTTGTATGCAAGAGTTTGGGGTTCTGCTCGCTGACGCACCTCACCGTTTACAAAAAAGAAAAGTTGGTCTTTTATAATTGGACCGCCTAAACGCCCACCTGCTTGAAAATCTGTATATTCAGGGTATGGTGCGTATTTGCCATCTGGACCTTTAATTACAGCATTACCAACTAATTTTTCATTTCTGCCATAAAAATATGCTGAACCATGATAATAATTCGAACCACTACGAGTTATTGCGTTAATCAAACCACCAGTGAATCCACCTAAACGAACATCAAATGGTGCTACTGCTACCTGAAATTCCTGAATTGCATCGAGCGAAATAGGTTCTGTCCCTGCTTGACCGCCGGGCGTGCCCGCAGACGACAGCCCAAATGCATCGCTCATAATAGCACCATCTACCTGTATATTGTTGTATTTGCTGTTTCTTCCGCCTACGTTCGAACCTTCCGAAGTTGATGAAATAATATGTGGCGACAATCTCGAATAGTCGTGTATTGAGCGGGCAATAGTTGGCAAACTCTTAATTTCGCTTTCTGTAACAGATTGCGAAGCACCCGTTCTGTTCGATGAGATTATCTCGTTTTTGTCTGCGATTACATCTACTGTTCCCGTTTTGACACCTTTTTCCACAAGGCGAACGTTCATACTGTAATTCTGGTCTATACCTAATGTGATATTTTCCTTGATTTGCGATTCATATCCAACCATCGAAATTGTTACAGTATATGGTCCGCCAACACGCAAACCGATTATGTTAAACCTCCCGGCATTGTTTGTTACTGCACCGGCGGTTGTGCCCGTTGGCTGATGCACAACCTTAACGGTTGTCCCTGCTAATGGTTTTCCATCCGCATCTGTAACACGACCGCTAATCGATGCGGTTGTTCCACCTTGCGAATAAGCAAAGTTGATTATTGCTATGAAAGCAAGAATAATTAAGGAAACTTTTTTAAGCATACTATGCCCTTTTATTATGAAAAATAAAACAGTATATTTTGCAAATTAATCCTTTTTTCTTAATTCTTTCGTAACATATTGTTAATTTTTGATTAACTATTGTGAAACTATTACAAAACAAAGAACTTCATTGAATATTAACAACTTAACAATAATTGCAGAGATTTGAAAAATAAACTTTTCCACATTAATAATTTGCGGAAAATGCCAATTCTCTTGCAAGCAATCTTGTTAAATATCGGCGTTCATAATTCTGACTGTTTTTAATATTTGGGTGGGGCAGAGAGCCTTTCTTCCACATTTCAAAATATGTGTCGATTGCTTCGATTATTGCTTTTGTGTCGCGTGGCTCTGTTGCGATGGCGGCTTCTGTTTCGAGTGCTGTTTGTTTTATATTCCCATTTGGTATGGAAATCAGAATTGGTTTTCTTGCACCAATATATTCGTACAACCTCGATGGAGTTACAATATTATTTGGGGACATCATCCACAAAACATCGGACTGCATCAGTTCCTTTATACACTCGCTATGTGGCAAGTAGCCTTTCAGCACAACGTTTTCGCCCAAATTATACTTCTTTACAAGCTTCTCGTGCGGTTTTCTCATAAGTCCGACAAACACAGCTCTAATCTTGTGCTTTGCTTCCTGGTTTTTCTTCAAGTATATCGACAAAGCTTTCAGAAAGTATTTGGGCGTCAGGTCGTCCGGGAACAATCCAGAATGAGTAATTGTGAAATAATTCGGGTCGGGCTTCAATTGCCTGTATGGTGCAAAATCTTCTTCGTCGTAACCGTGTGGAATAATTGTAATATCTTCGTGAGAGAGAAATTTATATCTTTGCAGCAATTTTTCTTTCATAAATCGGTTGATAACTATTATTCGCTTTGCTCGGGTAAGAACCTCTGTTTCCATCTTAATTGCTTTCATCTTATGAAATGGTGTCAGGTAATAATAATAAGCATTATCAACCCAGAGGTCGCGATAGTCAATCACGTATGGTATTTCATATTTTTCAGATAATTCATTTGCAATTAAAAAATCGGTGAAAGGTGGGGCAGTTGCCAGTAGTGTATGAAAATGATTATTCTCGATTATTTCCTCGGCGAGCTTTATCGCCTTCTTTTTCCAGACAATTCTGCTATCAGGTTGCAAAAAAGATTGCAGGATAATTCTTTTCAATTTTTGCGAAAAATGTGAAGGATATTGAATTAAGTTTGAGCCTTTTTTCTTTGCAAGACGAGTTGCATCGGGTTGGGTGCGGTATATTGAAATTTTCGGGTTGTTCAACTCATCGAGTAAAGTCTCATCATAAGCGTAATAAGCGGCTGGTGTGGTGGTTAGCACCGAAACATCCCAGCCGTTTTCAGGTAGATATTTTGCAAATTTTACGCTTCTTTGAACACCGCTAAGTCCCATCGGCGGGAAATAATAAGCAATAAATAGTGTATTGAGATTGCTTGAACTATTTCCCGCTAATTTATCGTCAGTTTCAAAATCCATAGTTAGATGACAATTAGTTCTGCTGGTGCATTTGTTAACATTGTTATTTCATTGCGGGTGATATAAATATCGTCTTCCACTCTCATTCCAAACTTATCAGGGAAATAAACCCCAGGTTCGATAGCAAGCACAACGTCCTCGGGGATTATCTGGTCTTCGCGGCGGAAGGTGATAATTGGTCCCTCGTGCGCTTCGAGCCCAATTCCGTGACCCAGTGAATGCTGGAAGTTAATCCCATAGCCCGCATTGTCAATCATTTTGCGTGCAACTGCATCGAGCAATTTCCCGTTCATACCCGGACGGGCAGCCTCGCAAGCTGCTTGCTTTGCATCATAGACTAATTTGTAAATTGCCTTTTGCTCTTTTGTTGCTTTACCGACGCAGAAAGTTCGTGTAATATCGGAACCAAATCCCTGCACTTTTGCGCCAAAATCCAGCAAAATTATATCATTTTTCTTGATTTTGCGGTCCGATGGCTTGCCGTGAACAAGCGCTGTGCGTGGTCCCGATACAGCGATGATATCGAATGGGTCGCCTTCGCTGCCAAGTTTGCGAGTGCGATAAGCAATTTCTATTGCTATTTCTTTTTCGGTCATTCCCGGTTGAATGAAACCAAGCATCTCTTCGTATACTTTCTCGGCAATTTTGCAAGCTTGCTTGATGTATTCGAGCTCTTCGGGCGCTTTCGGATAAGTGAAACGCTCAACTAAATTGCTGATTGGCTTGAATTTCAATGGTCTAATTCGATTGCGAATTTCTACCGCGTCGCCATAAGGAATATGGTCTGCTTCGAAACCCAGATTTTCCACTTTGTTCAAAAATTTGCTTTTTGCAAGGTATCCCCAAACGTCTCGGGTGATATGCACCTGCAAATTCGGCAGGTCGTAGAGTTCTGTCTTTATCTGCTCTTCGTATCTATCGTCGGTAACGAAATGCACTTCGTCGTCCGTTACGAACAAATAAGCAGATGACCCCGAAAAATTAGTTAAATACCTGATATTCGATAATTTTGTTATTACCGCTGCTTCGCACTTGTTTTCTTCGATATTGAAACGCAACTGATGGAAACGTTTGTCAACAATTTTTGGATATTGCGTTATAAAATTTGGTTGAGAATAAGTCATTTTAGTTTCGTTATATATTATACATAGTAATTTGGCGATTCTTTGGTGATTCTTACATCGTGTGGGTGCGATTCGCGCAATCCTGCCGAAGTAATTCTATTGAACTGAGCTTTCTGCTGCATCTCTTGAATTGTTCGGCAACCACAATATCCCATCGAGGCACGTAATCCGCCCACTATCTGATATATCGTATCACCAACGTTGCCTTTGAACGGAACTCGTCCCTCTATTCCTTCCGGTACAAACTTGGATATTTCTTCTTCCACATCCTGGAAATACCTATCCGCCGAACCCTGGCTCATTGCACCAAGAGAACCCATTCCGCGGTATATCTTATACACTCTACCTTCGTAAATAATCTTTTCGCCGGGGCTTTCCTCGTGACCAGCGAATAAATTCCCAATCATCACGCTATCGGCACCGCCAGCTATCGCTTTTGCTATATCACCGGTTTGTTTTATTCCGCCATCAGCGATTACGGGTACATCATATTTCTTTGCTACTTTTGCAACATTCATCACTGCACTAAGCTGCGGAACCCCCACGCCGGCAATTATTCGCGTTGTGCAAATCGAACCTGGTCCAATTCCCACCTTCAATCCATCTGCTCCGGCACGGATGAGCGCTTCTGCTGCTTCTTCTGTTGCAATGTTGCCTGCAATCACTTGCAATTCAGGATGCTTGCTTTTTATCAATTTCACCATTTCAATTACACCGCGGCTATGACCGTGTGCTGTATCAACAAAAATTGCATCAACTCCGACCTCTATCAATGCTGCCACCCGTTCAAGCGTGTCCGCCGAAATTCCCACAGCAGCCCCAACTCGCAACCGTCCTTGCTCGTCTTTGCAAGCGCGCGGAAATTGCTTCTTTTTCTGTATATCCTTGAAAGTAATCAGTCCACAAAGAGTGTAATTGTCGTCTACAACGGGTAGTTTCTCAATTCTGTATTTCTGCAAAAGCGTTTCAGCTTCTTCTAAGGTTGTCCCGACCGGTACCGTCTTCAAATTTTCCTTCGTCATTATGTTTTGAAGCAATTCGCTGCGTTCGGGATTGAACCGCAAATCTCTGTTTGTAACAATACCGATAAGTTTTTTGTTTTCATCAACTATGGGAATACCGGAAATTTTGTATTTAGCCATCATTTCGAGCGCATCAGCAACTGTTTTGTCGCCTGTCAGCGTAATAGGCTTCATAATCATACCGCTTTCGGAACGCTTCACTCTATCGACCTGGTCTGCTTGTCGCTGAATGCTCAAATTTTTGTGTATTACGCCCAGCCCACCTTCTCGTGCGATAGCCTGAGCCATCTCAGCTTCGGTAACAGTGTCCATCGCAGCGCTAAGTATCGGTATGTTCAATTTTATTGTTTTCGTAAGGCGCGAGCTAACGTCAGTATCCCTTGGCAAAACCTCGCTATATCCAGGAATTAGCAAAACATCGTCGTACGTAATCCCTTCAAACATTATTTTTTCGTCCATAAACGCCTCTTTTCAATCAAAAATTAATTTTCATCTTGCAAAATATTCAAGCAAGCTTTCGCAAAATCTAATTCTTTCTGCGCTTTTGTTTTATCTTCTGTTTGCTTTGCTGTCTTTAAATTTTCTTTTGCTTTTTCGAGCTGCAATTTCACGGTTTCAAGCTTCAATCCATCTGCCGATATTGCTTTTTCGAGCATAATGCTTGCTTTGTTGTTTTGCAAATCGACAAATCCGCCCGTAATTGCATATTTTACAATATTATTTTGTTCATCGAGAAATTTTAGAACCCCTGCATCAAGCGAAGATACAATCGGAGCGTGATTTGGCAGAACCTGAAAAGGCGATAGCGAGCCGGGAAACCACACTGATTGCACTTTCCCCGAAAAAATCTTTTTCTCCGGGGTAACAAGCTCTATATACAACATTTTAGATTCCAACTTTTGCACCCTTACTATGCTCTACTTTTCTTAAATCGGTCGAATACCTCGTCGATAGTCCCCGCGTAACTGAAAAATGTCTCGGGAATATCGTCGCATTCGCCGTCCAGAATTGCCTTGAAGCTTGCTACTGTATCGGTAATCTTCACGTAACGTCCTTGATAGCCCGTGAACTGCTCTGCAACAAAGAACGGTTGCGAGAAGAATTTCTGTATCTTGCGTGCTCTATATACTGTTAATTTATCTTCGTCGGAAAGTTCTTCCATACCCAAAATGTTAATAATATCTTGCAAGTTTTTATATGTTTGAAGAACATTTACGCAAGCACGAGCAACATTATAGTGTTCCTCGCCAATAACAAGTGGGTCCATAATACGCGAACTTGAATCAAGCGGGTCTACTGCGGGATAAATCCCAAGTTCAGCAATTTGGCGGGAAAGCACTGTCTTCGCATCAAGATGTGTAAATGTATTTGCAGGTGCCGGGTCTGTTAGGTCGTCGGCGGGAACATATACTGCCTGAACAGATGTAATCGAACCTCTATCGGTCGAAGCAATTCGCTCCTGCAAAAATCCAAGCTCAGTTGCTAATGTTGGTTGATATCCCACAGCTGATGGCATACGTCCCAAAAGTGCGGATACTTCCGAACCTGCCTGAATAAAGCGGAAAATGTTATCGATGAACAGCAGCACATCACGCCCTTCCACATCACGGAAATACTCTGCAACTGTAAGAGCTGTGAGCGCCACTCGCGAACGTGCTCCGGGCGGTTCGTTCATCTGACCAAAGATCATCGCAGTTTTATCGATTACTCCTGATTCAGTCATTTCAAGATATAGGTCGTTACCTTCGCGTGTGCGTTCGCCTACTCCTGCAAAGCAGGAATAACCACCATGATGCTTTGCAATATTGTGTATCAATTCTTGAATAATTACTGTTTTCCCAACTCCTGCTCCGCCAAATAGCCCTGTTTTTCCACCTTTTGTGAATGGCTGAACTAAATCTATTACTTTAATACCTGTTTCGAACATTTCTTTTTTAGTCGATAGTGCTGTAAACTGAGGTGGTGCTTTGTGAATTGGAGAGCGTTCTTTTGTGCGGATTTCGCCTTTATTGTCAATTGGCTCGCCTATAATATTCATTAACCGACCTAATACTTCTGGTCCGACAGGCACCTTGATTGGTTCGCCTGTATCGATTACAGGCATCCCACGCACAAGACCGTCGGTCGAATCCATCGCTACCGAACGAACGCGGTCTTCTCCTAAATGCTGTTGTACTTCGCATACTAATTTTTTCTCGCTGCCGTCCTCCGGCGATTTCATCATTATTTCTAATGCATTTAATACTGCGGGAACTTGACCATTTGGAAACTCGACATCCACTACTGGACCGATTACTTGAACAATATGACCTTGGTTCATAGAGAGTACCTTTATTGTTGTTGACCACTTGTTTTTAACTTATTTCAAAATAAGCACAACAGCGTTGTGCAAAATTACGCAATAATCAATTTATTGACAAAAAATTACAAAAAATATTTTATTTGCAAACATTAAATATTTGTAAAATTACACTTGATGTTATTCGTCAAAAAAAAGTCTTTTTACTTGTTATATTTAATTTTCGGAGAAAATTATGGCTCAACCAATTCATTTAACTGATGATACCTACGATGAAGTTGTTCTCAAATCTGATATTCCCGTCCTGATAGACTTTTGGGCTACTTGGTGCGGTCCGTGCCGTATGATTGCACCTATTATTGAGGAACTCGCCGTTGAATACGAAGGCAAAATAAAAGTATGCAAACTCGATGTTGATAATAACCAAAAAGTCGCTATGATGTATGGCATTCGTTCCATTCCGACTGTTGTGATTGTCAAAAATGGGGAAGAAGTTGACCGTATTTTAGGTGCTGTCCCGAAACAACATTTTGTCGAAAGAATTAAAAACCACATTTAATAATGAGCAACATTGTTATTGCTTCCGAAGGCGAAATTCAGGATTTTCTGCAAGAAAATCCCCTCTGGACTGTCGAAAATAATTCGTTAGTTCGGGAAATTGTTGCTCCGAACTTTGTTACTGCTGTTGGCTTGATTAATTCTATTGCCATTTTAGCAGAAAAATATGACCACCACCCCGATATTTCACTCTACGGGTGGAACAAATTGCGTGTTGTCCTCACAACACATTCTGCTAACGGAATTACTTCCAAAGATTTCTGTTTAGCAAAAGAAATTGACTTTTTAATTTAATTTGGAGATAAAAATGAGTTCTTACATTGTTGATGTTTATGGTCGTGAAGTCCTTGATTCACGTGGCAATCCAACCGTCGAATGTGAGGTAATCCTTGCAGATGGTTCTTATGGACACGCTATTGTACCCAGCGGTGCAAGTACCGGCGAAAAAGAAGCTTGCGAACTCCGTGATGGCGACAAAAACCGCTACCTCGGCAAAGGTGTAACAAAAGCTGTGGACAACTTGAACAATGCTATTGCCGATGCTTTGGAAGGAATTGATGCAACCGAACAAAAACAAGTTGATTCAATCTTAATCGAACTTGATGGAACAGAGAATAAAACTAATCTTGGCGCTAATGCTATGCTTGCTGCTTCGCTTGCAGTTGCAAAAGCTGCTGCTGAATATCACGGATTGCCGCTCTATAAATACATCGGTGGAATTAATGCCGAACTTCTTCCCACTCCGATGATGAATATTCTCAATGGCGGAAAACACGCCGATAATACCGTTGATATTCAGGAATTTATGATTGTTCCTGTTGGTGCCGATACTTTCAAGGAAGCTTTGCGTATTGGAGTTGAAGTATTTCACAACCTAAAATCCGTTCTTAAATCCAAAGGTTATAATACATCTGTTGGCGATGAAAGCGGTTTTGCTCCATCGCTGAAATCAAACGAAGAAGCTTTCGAAATTATTCTCGAAGCTATCGAAAAAGCTGGATACAAACCTAACGACGATGTGCTTCTGGCAATCGACACCGCTGCAAGCGAAATGTGGGAAAACGGCAAATACAAAATGTTCAAATCCACCGGCGAATACAAAACCTCAGAAGAAATGATTGAGTGGTACATTAACCTTTGCAATAAATATCCTATTATTTCTATCGAAGACGGTCTCGGCGAACACGATTGGGACGGCTGGAAAAAGCTCACCGAAGCATTAGGTCGCCGTATTCAACTTGTTGCAGACGATATTTTTGTAACCAATCCAAAAATTATTGCCGAAGGTATCAAAGAAAATATTGCTAATTCTGTTCTGATAAAAGTCAACCAAATTGGCACTCTTACTGAAACTCTCGAAGCTATTTCTCTTGCTAAAAGATTTGGTTACAATAACGTTATTTCTCACCGTTCAGGCGAAACCGAAGACACTACAATTGCCGATCTCGCCGTTGCAACCAACGCAGGTCAAATTAAGACGGGTGCTCCAAACAGAACCGACAGAGTTGCAAAATACAACCAACTTCTTCGTATCGAAGATATGCTCGACGACGCTGCTATTTATGCCGGTAGAAGTGTTTATAGCTACTCGCTTTAACTTTTATTTGATGTTTAACAAATTGATATAAAAACTATGACAATAGTATTTGGAACGGATGGATGGCGTGGCGTTATCGCTCGTGACTTTACCTTCGATAATGTTCGTTTAGTTGCTTATGCAACTGCCCGACATATTCTAAATCATTACAAAGATGTTGAATATCCCAGCGTCGTTGTCGGCTACGATACGCGTTTTCTCTCGCGTGATTTTGCCGAAGAAACTGCTGCAATTTTAGCAAGTCAGGGCATAACTGTTCATCTTACAGACACGGTCTCTTCTACACCGCAAGTTTCCTTCCATACCAGGCAAAAATGCTCGCAACTCGGAGTTGTCATTACTGCTTCGCACAATCCTCCTAAATACAACGGATTTAAACTCAAAGGTAGCTTCGGCGGTCCTGCTACTACCGACGAAATCGCTCTGGTAGAGAACGAACTCAAATCTATTATGAAAAAACCGCCTCAGCTCGATTTGAAAACCATTGATGAATACATCGAACAGAAAAAAATTCGCCTGTTCAACGCAAAGGAATCCTACATTCGCCAGATTAAGAAAAAAGTTGATATGCAGGCTGTCAATTCCGCTAACTTCAAAATCCTCTACGACCCAATGTATGGAGCTGGAATCGACACAATTCATCTGCTTCTTCCTAATGCTGATGTTATTCACAATGAGTATAATCCGTCTTTCGGCGAACTTCACCACCCCGAACCAATTGCCGAAAACCTATACTTTTTAGCCGAAAAGGTTAAAGAAGGTAAATACGACATCGGTATTGCAACAGATGGCGATGCTGACCGAGTCGGGCTAATCGACAGTGAAGGTAATTTCGTTGATTCCCATCGCGTCTTTATGATTTTGCTCAAATATCTCTACGAACATAAAAAGAAACGCGGAACCGTTGTCAAAACTGTTTCGCTTACCTCTATGGTCGATAAATACTGCAAAGCTAAAAATATCCCTCTCGTCGAAACTCCTGTCGGGTTCAAACACACTGCTAAAATTATGAACGAAACCAAAGTGCTTATCGGTGGTGAAGAATCTGGTGGATTAGGCACAATTCTTCATATTCCTGAACGCGACGGATTATTCAACGCTATGCTTATTCTCGAAGTTATGGCTGTCCGCGGCAAAACTCTCAAAGAACTTTGCTCCGAACTTGACGAAGAACTTGGCACACACAAGTATCATCGTCGCGACGTCCGCGTTACACCCGATAGAAAGAAAGCAATATTGGCTGCGGCACAAAAGCTTCCCGAAAAAATTGGTCCTTTTGCCGTCGAAAGTATAAACACACTTGATGGGTATAAGTTCTATATTGATGGTGGGTGGTTGCTTATCCGTGCTTCTGGAACTGAGCCGCTCATTCGCTTCTATGCCGAAGCCGATTCAATGAGCAAAGTCAATGAATTGTTAGATGCAGGTATGAAATTAAAATAGATTGCGAATATCTTTAGGCGGGGCATCCTACCCCGCCTTTTTTTATTTTTTACTACGC
>JAKIZO010000128.1 GCA_022707965.1 Bacteroidota bacterium | reverse complement strand
GTGCTTTTTATTTACATTCGTGCTTGTTTGAGGTGTGGTGCTGTTAAATCCCCGCCTTCGCCAAGCCGCGAACCGTTATGAACAAGAAAACTAACGTTAAATCTGTGGTGGTTTGCGATAAAAAAACAGCCAAGCATTTAGATAGGGCATACGCCACAAAAAACAAACATGCCAATAGTGCAATTCCAAAACGCAACACTGCAACTATTGAATCGCTGCGTTCAAAAAGGAAGCGGTAGCTTGTAGCTACCGCTTTGTATGCATGTGTTTTGATATAGCATTTCCGAATGTATTATGTTGTTGAAACGTTTGTATATAATTCAATGCCGAGCGATTTTACAAAGTCGTAGAATTCATAGAGTGTGTTACGGACTTCATCACTTCGTCCGATGTAATCGTACATATTAAGTTGGGCATACTCGACTATTTCGATTTGTCGTTCTTTAACTTTTAATTTCATTATATGGTATTCGATTCTGTCTGCATTAAACAAATCGAAATATA
>JAKIZO010000127.1:262-517 GCA_022707965.1 Bacteroidota bacterium | reverse complement strand
CCACTAACGCTTCTTCCAGTGTATGGAGATCGCGACGGGTAGCGAAACGTATTTTATTAATATCCAGATTTTCGCGGTCGTGACGAATGACACCGGTACTATCCAGCATCACAATATTTTCAAGACGTGCACCCAGAGAAACAAACAACGATGTACAAGAAATTGCAGATGCACCAGCACCATTCACCACAAAACGAACATCTTCAATTTTCTTTCCGGCAATTTCCAATGCATTAATCACTGCAGCACCAGAGA
>JAKIZO010000127.1:0-236 GCA_022707965.1 Bacteroidota bacterium | reverse complement strand
CATTCCGGCGCCTTGATATCCTCCAGGTTGATTCCTCCAAAAGTAGGACTGATCGCCTTCACTGTTTTCACGAAATCATCCACATTGGTCTGATCAATTTCAATATCGAACACATCAATATCAGCAAAGATCTTGAACAAAAGACCCTTCCCTTCCATTACAGGCTTGGAGGCTTCTGCACCGATATTTCCGAGTCCAAGCACAGCAGTACCATTGCTGATTACTGCTACCAGATT
>JAKIZO010000126.1 GCA_022707965.1 Bacteroidota bacterium | reverse complement strand
ATATCTACTCCGATAGCTTTGATGCCAAGTTCACTTGCTTCTACTAAAGTAGTTCCACTTCCACAAAAAGGGTCTATAATTATATCCCCTGGATGGAAAAAAACCATATTCTTTAGTTCATCCGTGTGTTCATCTAAAAAATACTCTACAAGTTGAGGTATAAATTTACCTTTATAAGGATGAAGTCTATTAACATGTTTTGTCCGTTCAGCCTCTGTATAATTATCAAAGGATAAAAGCCAATTTATATCTTTATCGTCTTGTTGAATCCACTTATCTACTTTGGAATAATAATGGTTACGATAATAATACATTAAATCCTCTTTTAAGATTTGAGTATTACCATTATTATCATATTTAGGTATCTTACCATATTGAATTAAGTAGGTTATATTTGATACAGTTACCTTCCTACCCATATACTTAGATGCCCAATTACTAGCCTCAGATAAACTTAGAAGTTCTCCTTTTTCGCTACCATCCATTTTTTAATTCCTATTTTTAATATTTAAAAGTTAT
>JAKIZO010000125.1 GCA_022707965.1 Bacteroidota bacterium | reverse complement strand
ATTCGGAAAGTTAAAATATAAATTACTGAACGCTTCGAGATTTTATCTGAGAATGCAAAAATCACAAATATATAAATTTTATCGGAAGATAAGAAATGTTTGTTTATGTTTTTCATGTTTATATCAATAAAAATAAATGAAAAATAGCCTGTTCACAAAAAAGTTCTTATGTTATAATTATATGCTGATATATATTGAACGCGATAAAGATTTTACTTCGCGCTTCAATTTCCTTAATATATTATCACGAAAATCAAATTTACCAAGGTATAATACTTTTCGTGACTTATGTAATATAAGAACTTCCTTTATATTGGAGGCTGAATTAATGGCAAGTGAAAGACAAAAGAAAATAAGAAATTTCTGTATAATTGCTCATATAGACCACGGAAAATCTACTTTAGCAGACAGAATGCTTGAGGAAACCGGGGTGCTTACAAAACGTGAAATGGAAGATCAGATTTTAGACAATATGGATATTGAGCGTGAGCGTGGCATTACTATAAAATCCCAGGCTGTC
>JAKIZO010000124.1:295-531 GCA_022707965.1 Bacteroidota bacterium | reverse complement strand
AAACCAGTATTAGAACAAGTTGATTCTGACACATTCCAAAAAATTGTGAAAATGTTTTTTGTAAAGTAAAGATAACTTGGGATACTTATTTTCTCACATTCTTAACCTTCGGAAGGTTTGAAACCTTCCGAAGGTTTTTTATCTACTTTCTCCAAAGTATATACCTGAAAATTATATCGTAAATAACTTATCTCACTTTCACCTTACTTGAAAATTGCCTTTATATTTTTTACTCA
>JAKIZO010000124.1:0-276 GCA_022707965.1 Bacteroidota bacterium | reverse complement strand
TCTGCTTCTTCGGCAGTTGCATATCCCCACAATTTAACTTTATAGTAAGGCATATTATTTCTTAAATATCTTTCATAATAAGATTTGAAACCTCTCTCTTTCCAGATATTTACTTTGTTTTGGGCAATTTCTTCCGAAGGATAAATATTATCAATTATTTCATAAGGCAAATCATCAGGTGTAATCCATCGAATTTCAACTCTTCTATTGTATAGTTTTTGCCAATCTTTGGTTGATAAGTAATAAATAGGTTTGCTGCTTCCTTCCGAGACAACA
>JAKIZO010000123.1:307-536 GCA_022707965.1 Bacteroidota bacterium | reverse complement strand
TAGCTTCGATTTATTTTTTCCTACAAATAAGCCAAACGAAACAAGCCATTACAATTAATTTATTCGATTGGATTTCTATCAGTAATTTTAATGTGAATTTTGGATTACTACTGGATCAATTATCATTATTGTGGTTACTTTTTGTTACAGGAATTGGATCATTAATCCATTTGTATTCTATCAGTTATATGCATGATGATGAGAATATGCATAAATTTTTTGCTTATTT
>JAKIZO010000123.1:0-273 GCA_022707965.1 Bacteroidota bacterium | reverse complement strand
GGCGTTGGTCTTTGTTCCTATTTATTGATTGGATTTTGGTATAAAAATCAAGAGTATAATGATGCTGCAAAAAAAGCCTTCATCATGAATAGAATTGGAGATTTAGGATTGCTTATCGGTATTTTTATTTTAGGATTGTTATTCTCAACAATCGATTTTACAACTTTAAAAACTACAATTGCTGCAACATCAAATCTTAATAATTACTGGCTAGGAATTGCTGCTTTTGCTTTATTCATCGGGGCAACTGGAAAATCGGCACAAATCCCTTTA
>JAKIZO010000122.1 GCA_022707965.1 Bacteroidota bacterium | reverse complement strand
GCAAAAATAGCATTTAAAAATTATTACCATAATTTTTCTAAATAGTTCAATATTTGAACCACTACATCATTTCTTTGAGTATTTTATACAGCATTTTAAGCTATTTTGCGATTATTTGAGGAAACCTTCGGAAGGTTCCAAACCTTCCGAAGGTTATTAAACTGGTAAATTCGATACTGCTCGTGTTTTTTCAGGAATGAGAGAATACTATTAAAAAATAAAGTCTATTCCAATTTTGTAAGTTTTATTCATCTTGTCTTTATACAGTTCGTAAAAACCATAAGAGATGCCGTTTTTAAGCAAAAAGTGTATTACAGGAGCAAATTTAGGGGAACTATCAAGCACTTCGTCAACAAAAGTTGTGGATAATCCCTGAGCAGCAGCCTCAATAATAAATGCACCTAAATCTTTCCAGAACAAATGGCGTGGGAAAGTCATTGTTTGCTCATATTCTGCTGAAATAGCAACACCGTTAAATAAGAATATCTTTATTCCGCCCGAAAAACCGCGTCCATATCTTAACTGTTTGCCAAATA
>JAKIZO010000121.1 GCA_022707965.1 Bacteroidota bacterium | reverse complement strand
TGGTAAGACTCTGAATTGTACTATATTAGTATCGCGACGGCATTAGCCAAATGCCCGCTTTTCCTGATATAGATGGCTCTGAATTGTACTATATTAGTATCGCGACGGTAAACCGCTCTTTGTTCTTTCAATTCTTATTTGTCTCTGAATTGTACTATATTAGTATCGCGACTGGTAGGCGTTTACGATATAGTCGCCGACAGCAATACTCTGAATTGTACTATATTAGTATCGCGACTGCTGTGATTAGACCTATGCAGCGACGCAAAGTGAAATCTCTGAATTGTACTATATTAGTATCGCGACTTGTTTTGTTTTTAAAAGTAAAAAGCAAAATGTCTCTGAATTGTACTATATTAGTATCGCGACCCAGCTGCGTATAATGCATAATATCGTGCATATGGTGGCACTCTGAATTGTACTATATTAGTATCGCGACTTAATTAATATCTATAACTTTTCTATAATATTTTTTTCTCTGAATTGTACTATATTAGTATCGCGACCAATGTCTTTTTCGGTTGTTCGTTTATCTCTTTCAA
>JAKIZO010000120.1 GCA_022707965.1 Bacteroidota bacterium | reverse complement strand
CTGGCGAGCAAATGTTTGCAGGCTGCGATATTTTCGCTAACGAGCGATTATTTCAAAAACTGTTTTTTTCTTTGGCAAGTATTTATTATTTTTGTAATTCTTTTAGGGCTCTTAGCTCAGTTTGGTCTAGAGCGCTTCCTTGACACGGAAGAGGTCGCTGGTTCGAATCCCGTAGAGCCCACAAAGAAAAAGCCTTGAAATCATAAAGTTTCAAGGCTTTTTTGTTTGAAGAGACTTTTGACAAGACAAAATTCCAGCATGTTTAAGATGTCCTACACCTTTGAGGTGTATAGAAAGGCTTCTATTGCATTATTTGGGTTTAATCTGATTACCTTTTCAGCTCGATGGTTTGGACGTTATTAGTCCCGTCTGTGGATTTCCATTTTTGAAAATTTTTGCTATTTTCTATGATAATCCAAGTTTTTGCAAATTCTGAACCCTCACTTTCGATAGTGATATACTTGCCTTCGCTCCAAGACCATTTGAATGGAGTGTTGTCAGTAACAGTGGTTCCAAGCGCTACATAGCTTAAATTTTTCTCGCCAGTTCC
>JAKIZO010000011.1:53392-53647 GCA_022707965.1 Bacteroidota bacterium | reverse complement strand
ATTAGAAAACTCAATTTCGTCTGTTTCCTCTATGCTATCTTCAAGATTTATTTTTTCTGCTTCAGCATTATTAGAAAGAGAGAGGCTTGTTTCTGCTAATGTTTCTTGAAGTGCTTTAGATTTACTTCCCTCAGGTGATAAAGCATTCAATCTGTTTCGGATTGTTTCTATATTGCTCAAAAGGATATTGACAATAGTTGTATCTATTTGCAATTCTTTGTTTCTAATAGAATCCAGTATTGATTCCATTTCCAT
>JAKIZO010000011.1:44722-53382 GCA_022707965.1 Bacteroidota bacterium | reverse complement strand
AGATTTCTTCAATCTCCGATAGTCCCATAAACCCTGAATTACCTTTTAAGCTATGAATTACTCTAAATGTATTTGCAATCAAGTCGTAATTATTAGGCTCATTTTCGAGTATTATTAAATTATTTTCAGCAGTATCAATTAATTCATAGGCACTCGATAAATATTGGTCTAACAATTCATTTGAAACAAGTGATTCTAAACCATCAGCCGCTTGAGCTTCTTGTTGTGCTGCAAACATAATTTCGTCTTCATCTTCGACCGCAACTTCTTCCGACTGATTAGAAACCTCGCTGCTAACAGTTTGGCTTTCATCTGATAAAAAGAAATCCTCTTCGCTTAAATCTGGATTTTGAACCCTATTTATTGCATCTCGGATAATTAATATCATATCTTCGGCTTCTGCTTCCGCATCCTTGTCTGTTAAATTTTCACTTACTCTATTTAATAATTCTCGTAAAAAGTCAAATACTGAATAGATTACTGATATTATGTCCTCGCTTTGTGCTTTGTTCTGTTTGCGCATTATATCCAATAGAGTTTCTGCTTCGTGAGTAACCCTATTGATTACAAACATCTCGAAAAAGCCCGAAAGACCTTTCAGCGTGTGAAAGACTCTAAAGATTGAATTTACAAACTCTGAATTATCCTCTAACTTTAAATTTTCAACTAATGGCTCGTTTGTATCAAGCGAATCCAATGATTCCGATACAAACTGCATAATCATCTCGCGAGTTTCATTATCCATTTGCGACATATTACAATCTCAATTATTATTAATTAATTTCATATGCTTTATCGGTATTTCTGACTAAAATATTTAGATTTTATTTTGATATTATTTAAAAAAATTATATCACATTTTTTTTCTTAATTTTGCATATGCAGATTGAGATATTTAAAATAATTCGCTCTAATAGAAAAACTATTGCTCTTAAAATAGATAATCAGTCCAACTTGATTGTTAAAGCCCCATTGTCTGTTCCTTTTAGCCATCTCCTGAAAATAGTTAAACAAAAGCAAAATTGGATAATTGCAAAAAAAATTGAAGTTCAAAATAGAAAGAAATTCACACGTAACCTATCTGATGGTTCAAAAATAACTATTTTTGGTAAAGATTACTTTATGAATTATGTCGAAAATTTTGAGTTTGCACTTCAACTAAAAAACAATCAAATACTTGTCGCAAGCGACCTGTCGAAACACATCAAACCGCTTCTTAGGCAACTCATCATAAAGATAGCAAAAGATTATTTTCACCTTAACGTTGCAAAATGGGCTTCTATTATGCAATTGCAATATAATCGCATTTCTATAAAGAACACTGTTTCTCGCTGGGGAAGCTGCTCGTCCTTAGGCAACCTGAATTTCAATTGGAAACTTGCTTTTGCACCTTTGGAGGTAATAGATTACATTATTATTCACGAACTATCCCATTTGCGACATCTTAATCACTCTGCTGATTTCTGGAATGAAGTGCGAAAATACTGCCCTGAATATAAAAAGCATAAAAAATGGCTCAAAGATAATGCACTTCTACTGGAACTTTAATTCCTGCAGCACCCTTTTTATTATTTCCCAACTATATCCTTTGCTCAGTAAATGATTTATCAGCGATTGTTTCTGCTTCTCGGGTGGTTTGTTCATTATTCCTTTTAATTTTTTCCCTGCTAATTTGAGTGCATTTTCAAAATCTACCTCTTCATCGTATAAATATCCAATTTGCTCATCGATAATGTTTTTATCAATACCTTTTTGAAGTAATTCCGCTCTTATTTTGTTTATTCCCCATTTTTTGAATTTTGCTTTTTCTTGAATAAATAGTGCCACATACTTTTCATCGTCAATCAATTTATACCCTTTCACAAATTCAATAGCCATCTGAATTATTTCTTCTCTAAAACCATTTTTCCATAATTTTTCAACAACCTGTTGCTCTGTTCGTGTCGTATAAGTTGCATAATTATAAGCAACTTGCTTAGCCTTTATCAATTCATTCTCAAAAAAAATTTTCGCATACTTCTCATCGCTAATTTCTTGACCCGACGATAAAGCAAATTTTATAATTATATCATTATTAATTTCAACATTTGAACCGTTATCAAGCTGAATAATGCTTGAATTCTTTGATGATTGAACTATTTTTGTTATTTGTGGCATAATAATGAAATTGTCTCAAAAAAAATCATAGTTTTATTTAGAAATTGAAAATTTAGAACCGCTACATAATTGTCGCAAATATTGTATTACAATGTTTTTAGTCTACATTACTATTATTATTTATGTGAAAACCTTCGGAAGGTTCTAAACTGTCCGAAGGTTATGAAAATTGAACTTATGAGGCTATCCCCAAATATAACAGAGTAACTAACTATCAAAATTATAACAATCGTGCTTGCCCGTCATCAGTGATTATTTCATTTTCATTATTATCTTCGTTGTCATCATTTTCGTGATTTACTATTGTTACGTCTGCGATTTTGTCCCCTTCGTCTAAACGAATGAGCTTCACTCCTTGCGTGTTTCGTCCAATTGTTCGGATTGCCGCGACAGGTTGGCGAATGAGAATACCTTTTTGCGTAATTACTATTAAGTCGTCTAAATCAGATGCGGTAAGCAATCTAACGACTTTGCCTGTTTTTTCGGTTACATTCATTGAGATAACGCCTTTTGCTCCACGTCGAGTTAATCTGAAATCCTCAAATTTCGTGCGTTTTCCATAGCCATTCTCTGATACAACCAGCACTTGCACGTCGTTTCTATTGATTACAATCATTGAATTGACATAATCATTATCTTCAAGATTAATTCCTGTAACGCCCATCGCACTTCTTCCCATCGAACGAACGTCAGTTTCACGGAAGCGGCAAGCGATACCATTATTTGTGCCTAAAATAATATCTGAAGCTCCGTCAGTCAGTCTTGCACTGATTAATTCATCATTCTCATCTAAATTAATTGCTATTATTCCACTTTGACGAACATTAGAGAAAGCATTGAGTTCCACCTTCTTCACTATTCCGTTCCGAGTTGCCATCATTATATAATGATTGTCGTCGAAACTCTTTACAGGACAATAAGCAGTAACTTTTTCATCACTTTGGATTTGGATTAAATTTGCCAATGAGCGACCTTTTGCCTGACGACTTGCTTCCGGAATGTCCCATACTTTAATTCTGTAACAGCGTCCCTTATTTGTAAAAAACAATAAATAGTGATGAGATGAAGTTTGGAACACGTGTTCTACAAAATCATCTTCATACGTCGAAGCACCTTTAATTCCACGACCACCTTTATTTTGCCTGCGATAATTCGATACAAGTGTGCTTTTTATAAATCCACGATGAGTAATTGAAACTACCATTTCTTCGTTTGCAATTAAATCCTCGTAGGACATATCTTCGGTGTCGGGAATAATCTCTGTACGACGTTCGTCCCCATATTTATCCAGAATTTCCTTCAATTCATCATATATTATTTGCATTTGGAGCTCTTTGCTTGCAAGGATTGCTTTCAATTGTAATATTTCACGATATTCTTGCTGAATTTTCTCTCTTTCCAAGCCCGTAAGTCTTTGCAAACGCAAATCCAATATTGCCTTTGCCTGTATTTCAGTTAAGTTAAACCGACTTTGGAGCTGTTCAGATGCTGTTTGCGGGTCTTTTGCAGCGCGAATAAGAGCAATAACCTCATCTAAATTATCAAGGGCAATAATGAACCCTTCCAGAATATGTGCTCTTTTCTCAGCAGCTGTAAGCTCAAATTGCGTTCTACGAACAACCACCTCAACTCGATGATTGAGAAAATGTTTCATTATTTGGAGCAAATTCAATACCTTAGGTCTTCCCTTAACCAACGCAAGCATATTTGCTCCAAATGTTACTTGCATATTTGTATGCTTGTATAAGTTGTTTAAAACAACTTTTGGTGTTGCTTCTCGTTTGAGTTCTATTACAATTCTCAACCCATCTCGGTCCGATTCATCGCGAATATCCGAAATATCATCTATAACTTTGTTGCGAACAAGATCAGCAATCTTTTCTATTAATGCTGCTTTATTCACCTGATATGGAATTTCTGTTACTATTATTGAAGTTTTGCCCGTTCTATTCTCTTCAAATGAAGCTTTTGCTCTGATAATAATTTTCCCGCGACCCGTTAAATATGTATCACGAACACCCTGGTACCCGTATATTATTCCACCTGTCGGAAAATCAGGTGCGGGACAGTACTTAATCAATTCTTCAACAGTTATATCAGGATTTTTTATTAGTGCGTGCAGAGCGTTTATAACATCACGAATATTATGAGGCGGAATATTTGTTGCCATTCCAACCGCTATACCACTCGCACCATTGAGTAGAAGATTTGGAATTACAGTTGGCAGAACAACCGGTTCTTTCAATGAATCGTCGAAATTAGGTTGGAAATCAACAGTGTCTTTATCTATATCTCTCAGCATATGAATAGCTATATGCGCCATACGGGCTTCTGTGTAACGCATCGCAGCAGCAGAATCCCCGTCTATCGACCCAAAGTTCCCCTGTCCATCTACAAGTGGATATCGCATCGCCCAATCTTGTGCCATACGAACCATCGCTTCATACACAGAAGAATCACCGTGCGGATGGTATTTACCTAACACTTCACCCACAAGTCGGGCAGACTTTTTATAAGCTCGATTTGGAAGTAGCCCCATCTCATTCATCGCATAAAGTATTCTGCGATGAACTGGTTTCAACCCATCTCGTACATCCGGCAATGCACGCGAAACTATAACAGACATTGAGTAATCCAAATACGAGCTTTTCATCTCGTCTTCTATAAATGCTTGCTTGATATTTAAACTGCCTATTAAGGACATTTTCTTTCCTGAAAGATATTTATTTAACCTACAAAATTACTAATTTTTTGCCTCTTATTCAAATTCTGAAATCTCATTTGTTTTGTCAATAAAAAAGGAAGCCTTACTGGCTTCCTTTTTTGGGAAAATAGATGCAAAAATGTCTAATAATTAACAAATCTATCAATATCAATTACTAAAATTATGTCGCCATTAATATTAACCGATCCATTCAAAAATTGATTTCTTTCATTCAACTCAGATTGTTGTATTTGTTCTTTTTCAAAAGAAACAATATTAGAAACATTATCAGCTGTTATTGCAACTATCGAATTATTATGCTCTAATATTATTGCTAATTCTCTATGAGCTTCTTTTATAGCTTGTTCAGCATTGTCAAATAGATCAATCATTGCTTTTAAATCAGTATTTTTCACTTGTTCGATAATTTTGATAGCAGCGGATTTGCCATTTAATTCTTTTTCTTTTAGTGCTCGGGTTGCTATCGCGTGAATTCTTTTATGTGGTGCATCAAATTGCCTGAGATATACCTCCAATCCGTAGTTGTCAGTTTTGAAATTATCATACCACCTTCCAAATGCACAAGCGTGAGGGTCTGTTGTTAAATTAAAATCTCCATCTTTTTCAACTGCTGTATATAGTGTTTGAAGCCAGTTTATGTGGTCCTGCTTTCGTTCCTGCAACATTCGAAATAGTTCTTGACCATTCTCCAGAATTGAACGAAATCCTAATCTTTTCCGCGAATCAATTAATGTAATTATATTTTGCCGTAGTTTTATTAAGCCTCTTACAAATTCTGGCGAATTTGGCATCGGAGTTGCCTCTGGTGCAATAACGATTTCTTTAATAGGTAATATTGACAAAGCGTAAGAATTATCTGCTATTTGGATAACTAAATACTGATTTAAATCAGTTTCTTCAAGTTGCTTGTTTATTAAATCTGCTTTCATACTAATTCCTTTATTTTCAGAAGCAAAATTATTAACTAAAAATATTAAAATAAACAATAAAAGTTACGATAATACATTTATAATTATTGTATTTTATCGTAAAATTTTTCTATTTCTTTAGAGGTTATATGAATCTATCAGATAATATTTTTAACGTTTTGATAGTTGACGACAGTAACTTTTTTCGCGTTACTGCACGGAAAATGATAGAGGATAACTTCCGCGTGAATATTTTTGAGGCAAGCAATGCTTTCGAAGCTATGCGACTGCTCGGTAACCACCCGATTGATATAATCCTTCTCGATGTAAATATGCCCGAAGTTGATGGGTTCAAAGCTGCTAAAATTATCAAACATCAAGAAAAATATGCCGATATTCCAATTATTTTCTGCACTGCTATGCCCCCGACCAAAGAAGTTGTTCATCGTAGCTTTGATGTCGGCGGAATTGATTTTCTCAATAAGCCATTTACCGAAGCTGAAATTGTTCGTCTTCTCGCTTTATATTTCAGGTTTATTTTGCACGAGCGCGAAGTTAATCGCAAAATTCGCGAAAACCAGAAATTATTGGAAAAGGAAATCGAAGAACGTAAATTAGCCGAAATAGCCCTCCGTCAGAGCGAAGAAAAATTTAGAAAAATTACTTCTTCAGCTTACGACGCTATCCTGATGATTAACCAGGACAATAAAATTAATTTCTGGAATGAAGCAGCTTTCAGAATTTTTGGCTATTCTCCCAGTGAAGTTCAAAATATTGATTTTATTAAATTAATCTCTCTACCTGGAAAATATCAAATTAATAGATCAAATTTTGAAGCAATCAAACAATCAGCAAAAGATATCCAACTATCCAAGCATTTTGAAATTCAAGCAATTCGCAAAGGTGGGCAACCAATTGAACTCGAAGTTTCTATTTCTTTTGTTGAAATCTCAAATCAACCGAATTATATAATAATTGCTCGGGACATCACGCAAAAGAAACTCGAAGCAATGTTGCTTGCTAAAAGCGAAGCATTGCTTTCAGAAGCCGAATCTATTGCTCATTTCGGTAGCTGGGAATACGATGTGCATTCTAACTTGATTACCTGGTCCAAAGAACTATACAGAATTTATGATGTAAATCCCGAAGAAACTGTTCCGACTATTGAATTGATTAACAGTATGCTAAAACCCGAGGACACCGAATATTTTATGAAAACGGTGGAAAAAGCAATTAATGAAGGTACTCCATACAATATTGAATTGGAAATTCATACACCTGCTGGCAACTTGAAAATTATCGAAGGGCGTGGCAGACCTGTTTATAACACAGAAGGCAAAGTAATTAAACTTGTCGGCACCGCAATGGATATTACTGAAAAGAAAATGGCACAAAGAAAATTAGAGCAGTATTTAGAAGAACTCAAAGAACTTAATGCTACGAAAGACCGCTTCTTCTCTATTATTGCTCACGACTTGAAAAATCCTTTTGGTGCTTTGAAAAACCTTTCGGACATCCTATATTCTATGTATAACGACTTTTCCGAAGAAGAACGATTAGAAATTATCAGCGAAATGTATAAATCTTCGAATAAACTGTATGAATTGCTCGAAAATTTACTTACCTGGTCACGTTCTCAAAGAGGAACAATTCAGTTCAATCCTGAAGAAACTAACCTGAAACTTATCACTAACAACTGCGTCGAATTACTCAAAAAAAGTGCCAATAATAAATCGATTAAACTTCAAGACGAAGTAAGTGAAGAACTCGTCGTTAATTGTGACGTGAATATGATTACCACAGTTGTTAGAAATCTAATCACAAATGCTATTAAATTCACTCCCGAAAATGGTGAAATTACTGTTTTCGCCGAGAAAACCGAAAACGAAGTTATCGTTGCCGTCCGCGACACCGGCATAGGTATTTCTGACGAAGACAAACAAATACTATTTCGCATCGACGTTCATCACACTACTATTGGCACTTCCCAAGAAAAAGGGGACAGGGCTTGGGTTAATCCTATGTAAAGAATTTGTTGAAAAACACGGTGGCAAAATTTGGGTCGAATCCGAAATCGGTAAAGGTTCCACTTTCAAATTTACTATTCCAATAAAATAGTGCTTATCGTGAGTTTGTTAGAAATCTGTCTCAAAAACTCAAAAATACAGAAAAATTTTTAGACATATATTGTAGGGACAAGTCGAACACAAGTCCCTACAATTATTTTGCCAAACCTTCGGAAGGTTCAAAACCTTCCGAAGGTTATTTTAAACACTTTTGAGACACGCCTTCTTCTTTTGCCCTTACTTTATTACTTGAACTTTTTGCGTGATTATTCCATCATTTGTTTGCAAAACGACCATATATACCGACGAACCCAGTTGCTTGCAATCAAACGTTGTGCTGAAAATACCTTCTGTAATATAATGATTATCAACAACGGTTGCCACCACTTCACCAACTGAATTAATAATCTTTATCTTTACAAAAGTCGGCTTATCAATTTTGCAACTTATGTTAATTCTGTCATTTGTAGGATTTGGGAAAACATCCAAAACGCTCTTTTTAAATCCTGTTTGAACTTGATAGCTTTCGTTGTTACTCATTATAATATCGACGGGATTAGATGCACATCCCTTTAATCCATCAGCATTATATGAATATACTTTTATCTTGTAATTACTAAAATTGTCTAAATCAAATTCCTTTTTCCTCTCATTTTTCGATGCAGATGCAAGAACAATGTCATCACCGGTGTATGTCTGCCCAACTATTACATACCCAACAACGCCACGTTCTTTCGATGGCTCCCATTCTACGACACATTTTTCCTTGTTTGTAACATATTTTGCAGTAATATTGTTCGGCGG
>JAKIZO010000011.1:28331-44712 GCA_022707965.1 Bacteroidota bacterium | reverse complement strand
TATTTGATATCTCTTCATTAGAGTAGCTACTCAATGAATAATTATCATTATTATAAATTGCATATAGATAATATTTACAAGATTGCAATGTGTCGCTTAATTTAACTCTTCCATATCCTTCCAAAGCATTGAATGAGGCTACAAAAATCCCGTCTTCACCGGATTTGTTTTCATCAAGATATATTTCAACTACTCCACTTGAATTTAAGCCGCTTGTTCCCCAGTAAACATCAACTTCATCTAAGTTTTGAATTGTATAAATTCTAAATTCAGGTTTTTCTTCAAATTGATAGTAACTTATCGAAGTATTTTGATTTTCGGACAGCACTTTTATTTGCCATGTCCCAATTTCTGGTTTGGTAATTGTCCAGAATGCTTTCTTTGATTGACTATCTTCCGAATAAATAATATCACCTACATACTCATCCGATGGAAGGTATTCTATCATTGATGGTGTTATTAATTGAGTAGTTGGAACAGAACTTTCACCTGTTATTCTAATTACCAATCTCTCTAATGCACTATTGATAATTATCTGCTCCACTGTATTGCCGTTCATTGCGATTTTACCAATATCAACTATTTCAGCTTCGGGTGTTCTCTCGAAGAAGAAAAAGTCGTCATCATCGTAATTCTTGTTCAAATCCACTACATAACGTAATTTACCGATTTTTGTACCTAAATTGGCTTCTCCCCAAAGCACTTTTGATTTCCCAAACAGTAATCGAGCATCAGCATCGACTTTCTTCGGCAAACCAATCGTCGCATTAATCCAATCAAATGGCCAATCATCTCTTAACTTAGGAATATCCAGAGTTCCTGAAACATAACCCGAAAACTTGCTTTGTCTCATATTATATTTCAAACTTCCTTCTGTCGTAAGTAGATATTCTTCCTCATCTTTTGTCCCAATATTTAAACCACCTTTTAATTCCATCTGAGCAATTGAAAAATCAATATTTCCTTCTATACTACCTTTCATTTGCCATTTTTTCAAAAATGGATCTTTGAAAAGATTTGCCTCACCTTTCATCCCAATTGTGCTCGGTGTTTTGAAAAATCCTGAAATATCAATTTTATATAGATCTTCGGAAGTAATATCTGACAAAATTCCGCCTAACTCAAATTCTAAATTGGGTTGAGTTATCCCAGAGATATGTCCAAAAAATCCACTAATCCCAACAGTTGTTGTTCCAATTACAAATAGCGGAGGAAACGACGCTTCCATTCTAAAGCCAATGCTATCGAGCTCTCCACCAATAAATGCAATCCCCGCCCCAACTTCTCCAAACGGTATTTTTACATTTGCACCAAAATCCAATCTATCTCTTTCGCTGTCGTATTCACCATACAATTTGCTCAAACAGAAATTAGGAAATGAAATAAATCCAAGATTTTCAACCTTAAATCCTCCTATCTCAATCCCTGTTCTTTTGATTTCAAAATCTTTTACTTCAAACTCGGTATTTTTTTCGTCGCCTTCTTCGCTACAACCCACTGCAATGCCTGGAACAGTGATAGTTGCACCAATTTTTACACCTTCAGCACGCCTTCCTCCAACTAATTGAATATCATTGACTTTGAACTTAAATCCAGCTAAATTATCCGTGTAAGCATTAATAAAATCTGTAAGTTTTCCATCTTTCCCCAATATTTTCAACTCATATTTGCCGCTCGCAATTGAAAAAGTTCCCACTCCGCCTAACGGCAAAGGAACATCTCTTACAAGAAAATCACCTTCACAACTTATTCCTAATTGTGCTGTATCAATTGCAATTTTCCCAACAAATTCAACTAAATCATTAATCAATACTGTTCCTGTTGTCTCAAGTTTTGTGGTTTCTGGGACTGGCTCCCACACTCCTTTGCCTTCTATGCAAAATTCCAGTGCTCCATCAAGAATGCTCCAACACTTTATACCTTTTACAACAGTTACTTTCCTAAATATTGTATCGGTTGGAATATCCTCTTTTTCTGCAACAAACCCGAAAATATATTCGCCCTCCGTATTTTCTGCAAACCTGTATCCATAATTTAACTTAGCCATTAATGAATCTGTAACACCAATTAGCTTAAATCCTGATTTTTCAACTGGATTATTCACGTATACTTTTACATTCCCAACAGGCTTGTTTTCTGCATTTCTAATGTAAATCATATATGTAATAGAATCTTTTTCTGCAACTTCCACATCGTTTGCTGGAAGCACTTTCATAGTTAAATCTGATGGCAAAACTGTAAGCATTCGCTCAATTGTTTGCGATGTTTTAAAACCCGTTTTTTTCGCCAAAAACTTAATCGTGTAATCATTTGCGTTTGTGTTTGATGGTATCTTGAAAGAATAATCAAATTTCCCTTCTGTGTTTGTATTGCCAATTTTCACGAATTTATCAGATAAAATAGTGTTCAAACAATATATTTCAGTATTTTCCACATTATCGTTATTATCGTCAATTACATTCAAACTATACTTAGCTTCTTTTCCTGCCTCAATTTCAAGTTTTTCAGATGGAGAAGCGCTAATAAATAATTGCAAACTATCCAGCACACTGACAATTCTCTCAATTGTGCTTGATTGCAGCGTGTCTTTGACCGCTCTGAAACTAAATGTATAATCACCAGCAGTAGCATTCTGTGGAATAAAATAGTTGTAATATAATATCCCATTTTCATTCGTTGTTCCAATTAATATTTCGTTGTTTGAGTTAACAAATGGATTAATGCAGTAGATACTTGCGTTTTCTATCGCTTTATCGCTCATTGTAAATTGCATACCGAAACTTAACTGCGACATAGGTGTTAGAAACGTCTTGTGATATTCTGATACAATTAGTTCAGGCTTTGCCTCTGAATAAGAAAAACTTCCTAATACACGTCTGAACCTTGGTGCAAAATAGCAGGCAGGCTCAAAATTAATAAATCCAGAAAAAATGTTATTCGTCGTGTCATACTGAAATATCTCTACATATCCATCAACCCCGCAACTTGTATAGTCCTCCCATCTAAGCACTGAATATTCCAACCATACGTAATTATAACCAACTTCTGGTTTATAGCGAAACGGCATAAAAATTTCGCGAAAACTACTCGAAAAATCTTTAATGTAAATGCTATTTGTTGCCCATTCACGTATAGACATTATTCCCGTAACAATAGTTGTATCGTAAGGATTTGTCCAGCCAACGCATTTCAGCGTAACGGGGAATTCGGGTGTTTGATAATATGCAGAAATTTCTTCATTCTGCATAATCATTGCAATAAAGATTGCTCCCACTACAATCATTTTTTGCAATGAATTCGAAAAATTTGTAATAAAATTTAACATAACCGAACTCCTGAAATTGAGAAATGATAAAACAATTTAACATAATTTAAGTTATTTAAAAATTAATTATTTATAATCTATTGTTCATTCTTAATCCACTAAAACAATTCTTCTAAAAATTATTATTCAAATAATTAGTATTTTTGTATTTAAAAAGACGGTTAAAATGTGTTTGATAGAGAATATTTCCTTTGTTGTTGTTGATGTTGAAACTACGGGTTCAGACCCACGTTCGAACCGTATTTTCGATATTGCTTGCATAAGAGTTGAAAACGAAAAAATTATCGAAAACTATTACTCTCTGGTAAATCCTCATCAATTTATTCCACCGTTTATCTCAAAACTGACGGGTGTTAGCAACAAGCAAGTTTATTCAGCACCTGAACCACGCGAAGTGTTTTCGAGAGTTCACAATTTCTTTTGCACTAAACCCAGTATTTTCGTTGCTCACAATGCAGCTTTTGATTTCTCTTTCGTTAAAAATGCTTTCAATAGGCTTAATCTTGAATTTGATTTACCCGTTTTATGCACTCTAAAACTTGCTCGTAAGCTTCTTCCGAAAGATTTAAAGAAAAATGTTGGATTTTTGGCAAATTACTTCTATCACGATATAGAAAACCGCCATCGTGCTTATGATGATTGTCTTGCAACAGTTACTATTCTCAATGAACTGATAAAAATTGCCAGGTCTGACTTCGATATTTCAACTGTTCAGGATTTGCTTGCTTTTCAGAATAAACCTGTGCGTGCAACCAAAGTAAAATCACCAAATGCTGATACTATCCTAAAAAAAATCGAAACAATTCCCAACGAAGCTGGATTTTTCAATGTTTTGGACAAAGAGGGTAATATTATTTTCTCCTCGGAAACTAATTTTTTGCAAAGTCGATTGTTTAGTTTCTTCGGTTATGATGAACACTATTCCAAAAAAATTGCTCGTATTATCAAAAATTCCTATGATATCTCGTGGAAAATTAATTCAGACAGCGAAAATCTCTTTCAGCAAAATACACTTTTCGATTATTTATCCGAAAAAATTAAGCTCTGATTGAAATATCTCCAAATATCGCGGCTTTCTGGAACTCTTCGATTATTTCTTTCTTCAATAGTTCAAATGCACTATTGGGGTCAAGAAAATCTTCTTCCGACAAATCTTCAAATAGTTCCTCTGAAAGATAATAGGGTGGAGGGGGGTAGTTCTTGTCCCATTGCTTGTATTCCATTATCTGAGCAAACCACTCGGAAAGCGATACAATTGCCGTCAATGGTTGGTCTATTTCGTGGAAATCAACGTCTTCTGTAATATTATTCTTATCCTTACTTGTTAGAAAATCTTTATAATTTGTATGATGATTTTTTATTGCTAAACACAATTTTGGCGGTAAATTCCATTTCTCTGCCAGCCAGAGCCCAATATCAGCGTGCGATGCACCCAATACTTGTAGCTCTGCCTCTGTTAATGATATATTTTTTACTTTTTGAAGCTTTCTAATCTCTCCGAATTGCTTCCGAAAATTTTCAATTATTATCAAAATCCCTAAATCGTGCATAAGTCCCGCTACAAATGCTTCACCTGCCAATTTATATCCTAATTTCCTTGCAAGTAATTTTGCCGCCGCCCCACAAAACAGTGAATAATTCCAGAAACTTTTAACGTCGAACATACTTTTGCTTAATCGAGAAAAGAACTTTTGAATTAATAAGCTCAAAACTATTTCTTTTAATACATTGATACCGAGTATAACTACTGCTAAATCAATGGTTGAAATTTTTCGCGCAAATCCGTAAAATGGTGAATTTGCCACCTTCAATACTTTGGCAGTCAGCGTTTGGTCCCGTTCTATTAATGATGCTAATTGATTTGCGCTCAACTTGGGATTATCAAGTGCGGCTAACACCTGCGACATAACTGTCGGGATTGTTGGTAGTTCTACTATGCTATCAAGTTTTTTCTGTATTTTGGGGTCAAGCATTCTCATATTTATCTAACTTCTCTCTTAGGTCGTTTAGCACCTGTGAATGAATTTGGCAAATTCTACTTTCCGATACGTTCAGTATGCTCCCAATTTCTTTGAAAGTTAAATTTTCATAGTAATACAAAGTCATTACAAGCCTTTTTTTCTCGTTCAATTGTTGAAGAAAATCTGTGAGCTGCTTAATCCTTTCATCATTTTCTAATTGTTGAAGATAATCTTCATGTTCGGTGTCGGGCAATTCAGCAATCACATTATAATCTTCCAGGTCCTCATTGAAATAATATGAACTTTCGCTAATCGAAAAAGATGATTTAGCATCTGCTGCTGCCTGTAAATATGACTGATATTTTTCAGGTGAAATGTTTAATTTTTCTATGATTTCTGAGGCTGTAACTTCTCTTCCTGTCTGGCTGCTTAATATATCTTTTGCTTGAAGAAAATCGTGCGCTTTTTTTCGTGTCGAACGCGAAAGCCAATCAAGTTTTCTCATCTCATCCTGGATTATTCCTTTTATCCTTGGTATTGCATAAGATTCGAACTTCACTCCACGCGTAATATCAAATCTGCTTATTGCTTCGTTTAATCCCAACATCCCTACATTAATAAAATCATCTTCACTTAATATTGAATTATTAGGAATTTGCAGCTGGCTTACTACGTATTTAACCAACCACATATATGAAAGCATTAGTTGGTGCCTGTCATTTTCACTTCGTGTAATTGTATAGCTTTCCCATACTTCTTTCAACTCGTCGGGCGATAGAGCTACTTCTTTATTTGTGTTTCTTTTGCTCATTAATTAATGTTTTTTATTTCATTATTTCGTTTAAATAATCAATATCTTCATTCTTTTGTTCCTCTACTATTCTTTGTTCTTGCTCGAAAGCAAAATCGTTTAAGTCTTCATTAATTGATATTGACGTTTCTGGCAGCGAAAATTGTTCATTACTATCTTCAATCAAGTTGCTCATTTCATCTGTAATACTTTCGCTCTCGTTTTGATTGACCGGTGGAATTTGCTTAGCTTCCTGCTTCGAAGCCAACATTTCAGGTCCCTTCTGCTCATTGCTTCTCATCGAAGCTAAATCACGTTCCAATATCTGCAATTTTGCTTCTTCTGCTTCTCTTAGTCTTTGTGTTTCTATCTCTACTCTTTCTCTTTCAATGCGTTGCAGCTCTTCAAGTTCCTTCTTCTTATCTTCGCTTATCATCAATACAGCCGCAACCATAATTATCCCAATCCCGAAATAAAAGAAAGTGAAAATCAGAAACAAATATATCAAAGTTGTCTTTAAATCTAATTCGAGCCAAAAATAAAGAATTATCGACATCATCATTGTTGCAAGCAATGATAAATGTAGCAGAAGCTTAAAAGGCAGATTAATTAATGTTTTTATTCGCTTTATTTCTTGCTTGCGCTCTTCTTTTATTCTCTTTTCTTTTAATTTACGCTTTTGTTCTTTCTCTTTTTGCATCTTAGCAATCAGAGCTTTTTCCTCTTTTTCTTTTTGTTTAAGCTCCTTCTCGCGCTTTTGCTCTTCTGGTGATAATATTTTGCTTTCTTCTTTTGCCATTTTCGATTACTTTTTTCTTATTTACACGAATTTACTTGCAAAAATTGTATGTTAATTAACTATTTCGTTCGTATGAAGAAACGTTCTGCTTGTTCTTCGGAATATTAACCCACAAAATTCACGTATTGCCTGGCTGATTTCTTCATCTGGGTCAGTTTGAACAAAAATTTCTTGCTTGATTATCGATTGGCGAACAATCCTGCTATATGGTATTATTCCAATAACTTCCGCCTTGAAGCCTAAAAATTTTTCTGTTGCAAGGTTCATTTTTGTTGCGATGTCGCTCCCATCGTCATAATCAATTGTATTGTTGACTACTAATTTGATTTTATCTATGTCCATATATTCTCTCAACACCTTTATCAATGCATACCCATCGAGCAAAGAAGTAGGTTCATCAGTAATAACCAAACAGTTTAAATCTGATATTAGAGCCAATTCTACGTTAATATTATTCAATCCTGCCGGTGTATCAAATATAATATAATCATAACTTGTTTTCTTAATTAAATCTCGGTAAATATCATCAAAACGAAACTTATCCTCCTCATCATCAGAAAATGTTGCAGGTTCGTCAGACAAAATATGCAAATTTTCGTTTATTTTAAATATCGCCTTTTCGACGGGAACAATCCCTTTATATACATCTCCAAGTCTTATGGGTGGTTCGACCCCATAAAACAAGTGAGTATTCGGAAATTTTCTGTTTGCATCCCATATCAATACTTTGCTGTTCATCTGCGATATAACATACGCTATGTTAGAAGCGAGAACACTTTTTCCGACCCCTCCCTTTCCGCTAATAAATGATATTTTATAAGGTGTATTTTGCAATTCGCTCATCTTACGAACCTCAATTCCTATTTTCTTATTCTTCAATGTTCAACATTAATTCTGCAATTTTGTTTCTGTCAGCTGGCTCTATGTCGTCAGGTATTTTCTGCCCTTTTGTTATATAAGCAATAGGCAAATCTGCTTCTAAAATGACAGGAATTATCCCTCCAATTGTTTCGCACTCATCAATTTTACTTAATATCACACCATTTATACCAAATTTCGAATATTTCTCGATTAGTTTTCTTGTTGTTGCATTCGACAAAGTCGAGTTCACTACCAGGTAAGTCAAATTTGGTTCTGCCATTTCATAGAAATCGCTAAGCTCTCTTATATTTTCCTCTGAATTATGGTTTCTTCCTATCGTATCAATCAAAATTAAATCGAAATCTGTTTTTGCTTTTTGCACAATATCGCGTAATTCGTCAGCCGAATATGCTGCCTTGAATGGAATACCAACAATTGCCGCCATTGTTTGTAATTGCTCTGCTCCACCGATTTTATAAGTATCAGCAGAAACAATCAATATATTCTTGTTTGTAAGCAATTTCACAATTACTGCAATTTTGACAAGCGACGTAGTTTTGCCGCATCCCGTATTCCCTATAAACATTGCTACTGTTTTCTCTGTTATAACATTTAAAGGTTTCAATATTTTAATTTTTTCAGCAATGATTTCTTTGGCAAAGTTAATCGCTGGCGAATATTCTACATTGATATTTATATTAGACACTTTCCCAACAATTTCTAATGCATAATTTTCTGGAAATTCATTTATAATTAACCTCTTGTATAATTTAGAAAACACGGGCGAAAGACTACCTGAATACTTATATTTCAAGTTGCTATTGATGATTGCAAGTGTGTTTTTTATCTCGCTTATTTCTTTCAAGAATATGGCTTCGCCTAATAGTTCAGTTTTTTCTTGCGAAGAGCTCTCTTGTTTTGGAGTATCTGCAATTCTATTCGCCTTGGTATGCTTGATATCGTCAATTGCAGCAACAATTTCGACATATTCCTTGCCTGTTGCGGGATTTAGCATTGTTCTGCTGGATAATATCACGGCTTCTTCGCCTAACTCTCTTATTACCAGCGACTTACCCTCTTTGATGTTGTCTGCTGTGAACTTTTTAATTCTCATTTTCAATCAACCATTATTTTTATTAATGGCAAGAAAGAAAAAAATATGCCACAATTTCTTATCTTTCGATTGAATTTCAATTTTTAGCGAATTATACTCTTTTTTATTTCTTCGGGAATGTGATATTTCCCGTCTTCTTTCTTCTGTTTGTAGACAGGTTCTAATATCAATTCATTTTGTGGAACGGGAATTTTGTTAGGATTTTTTATTCCCTTTTCTGGAAATGGATTTGCAGGTTTTGTATTTGGTTTTTCTCTTGCTTCCCTTCTTGATGGAAAGTTGCTTTCGTGTATATTATCTAATGCGGGCAACGTCTGTTCATTAATATTAGAAAAATGCTCTATAAAATATCCAGCTGATAATTTATCATACTTTATTAGTTGATTTGTTGCCAGTATCCTCAAAAATGGGTCAATAGGAATATAAAGCAAGTTGTTTATCGAAATTACGGGTAAGTTCATTTGAAAAATACCGCTATTTTCTTCCTTTTTCAAAAAAACAAAAAATGAACTACTCGCAAATCTAATTTCAAAGTTTTTATCTGTTACTGTGTTATTTCTAATCGTTGCTGATGGAAAAATTACAGAAATGATAAAGCTCATCTCCACATACTGAACGTTATTAATTTGTACCGCCCTCAGCGGATACGATTTCTGATTAACGAAAATGCTTGCCGATAAGCCTTCCGCACTTACCCAACAAAATAGAAAAAATATAGCTACTATATATCCGAAAAGTCTTCTCATTAAAAATAATAATATTCTTACCTTCTTTCAAATTTAACCTATATTATCGGAATATCAAAATATTACTTGAATATTCTAATTGTGGATAAATATCTTTATCTAATTTTTGATTTTTTTTTGTAATTTGTGTCTTGTTGTGGTATAAAATTACATTGGTGTCAAATATGAAATTTACAGCTAACCTACTTGATTTTTCTAAACTTTTGCAAAAGGTAGTTCCTGCTATTCCTCCTAAATCTACTTTACCTGTGCTTGAACATCTTAAATTTGAACTTCAAGATAATATCCTCACTGTCGTTGCTACCGACCAGGATATAAGCATAATGAGCTCCCTTGAAGTGCAGGACGGCGAGAACGGTGGTATTCTTGTTCCTGCTCGCAAACTGAACGATATTGTAAAAGCGTTGGATGCTTCCAGCAGCTTTACCTTTTCGAGCAACGAGGAAAACTTTGATATTCACATTGTTACTGCCAATGGCAACTATACTATCAAAGGACTAAATCCTGAGGAATATATACAACTTCCCGAACTCTTTGAATCCGAAAAACCCGATTTTTCCAATAATAAATTTAGTGTTAGTTTCTCCGAAGGTGTGCTTCAAAGGCTTGCCAATAAAACTGCCTTTGCTGTTTCGACTGATGAATATCGCCCATCGATGAATGGTGCACTCTTTCAGTTCAGAAACAATTATATTTATGCAGTTGCTACCGATAGTTTCCGTTTAGTGAGAGCAAAATCAGAGGACGAAAGTTATGTATTCGAAGAAGAATTCGACGTCCTAATTCCTTTGCGTATGCTGGAATTCCTACGTAAAATTTCCACAGAAGTCAAGATGTCTATGATTTTAGGTCTCGATAAAATTACTCACGTTAGAATTGACTACGACAATACTGTAATTGTTTCCCGTGTTATCGACGAAAAATTCCCGCCTTACGAAAGCGTTATCCCGCAAAATATTAACGCTGTCGTTACTCTCGATAGCAAAGTATTTCTCTCTGCTCTTAAACGTGTTTCTCTATTTGCAAGTAATTTTTCCAAACTTGTCCGTATGCGTTTCGAAAATAACGAAGTAACAATGTCCGCAGAAGAAGAAACAACGGGCAACTACGGCGAAGAAAAAATCCCCTGCCAATATTCAGGTGAGAAAATCGAAGTCGGCTTCAACTGGAAAAACCTCGAAGAAGTTGTTGCTAATATTGATAGTAACGAAACTGATAATAATTTGATTGAATTGCAATTCCTTGAACCTATTAAACCTGTTTTAATTATGCCAAAACGTGAAAATCAGATGTTACTTTCACTTATTATGCCGATTAGAATATAAAAAATGCGTATTCAGAATATTTCTCTTTATAATCTGCGTTGCCATAGGCAACGCTTTTTTGAATTTTCTGATTCAATTAATGTTATCTTTGGAAATAACGGTGTTGGGAAAACAACTATTCTTGAAGCAATTTCTATTGCTTCAATTTCAAAAAGTTTTCTTCCGATTAGCGATTCTCTATTAGTTAAATATGGCGAAAACAAATACAAAATTGATTTAACAACTCTTAATCATCTAAATTTGCAAGAAACTCTGTCTATTGAATATTCTCTCGGAGGTCGAAAAAGTATAACCAATGGCTATGGTGAAAAACTTCAACCCAAAGACATTATCGGTGCTATTCCTACAATAATTCTTTCGCCAGACCTTAAAAACATTACCAGCGGTGCCCCCTCAGCACGTCGCTCTTTTTTCGATAGTATTCTCTGCCAGACAAGCAAAGTTTATCTCGATAATTTAGTCCAATATAAAAAATGCTTGAAAAATAGGAACAATTTGTTGCTTGCTTTAAAGAAAAACGCCTTTTTCGATGAAAGTGAATTCGAAGAATGGACTAATTTATTAATTCACTACTCAGCAGAAATCATCTGGAAAAGAATTAACTTTTTCACAGAATTCCTTCCTTATTTCTTCGATGAATACAGAAAAATCGCCAACAATAATGATTCATTATTCGCTGAATATAAGCCCTTCGCATTCGAAAACCTCAATACTATTCGCTCAAAACACGATACGCTCACAAGATTATCTGAAATTGCTGAAAAATATAAAAATATTGAGAAATTCCGCTACCAAACCTTATTCGGACCACACAAAGATGAACTTGCTATTTATATTAACGGTGGACTGGCAAAAGACTTTGCCTCCCAGGGGCAACACAAATCGCTTCTAATTGCACTGAAACTTGCCGAATATTACTACATTATGAATAATCATACAGAAAAACCTATCATTTTGCTCGACGATATTTTCTCCGAACTCGACCAGCAAAGAAGTGAAAAAGTATTGCATCTGATGGATTTCAACCGCACGCAAGTGTTTATTACCATAACAAACCATCAATTCCTGAACTCTTATAAACCTATGCAGAATATTAATTTAATCCAGATAACTTGATTTTTGAATTGTTTAGTTTTATTAATCAGATTTTGTTACTAAATTAACACTTCTTTTGTATATTTGTTTTATTTTTTAATTGTAATGATTTTTATGAAAAAAATTGATTTATACCAGATTCTGCAAAAAAAAGCACCTAAATTGTTCCATAGCAAACCTTCCTTCATAGCGTCGGTTATTCTCTATTTCTTAGAAAAAATTTTAAAAATAAGGCTTATCAATAGTTTTCTTGAACGAAACGGACACCTCAAAGGTATCGACTTTATTAACGCTCTCTTCGATGAGCTCAATTTTACTTACAATATTTCTGAAAAATCTAAATACCGAATTCCCGCAGAAGGCAAAGTAGTTGTAGTTTCTAACCATCCTCTTGGTGGATTAGATGGTCTGGCTCTTATCAAGTGTATTTACGAAATTCGTCGCGATGTAAAAATTGTTGCCAACGATGTGCTTTCCAATATTGAAAATCTTAAAGACTTTTTCTTGCCTTTCGATTTATTCAATCCGATTGGACAAAAAGATAATATTAAAAATATTGAAAAAGCTCTTGCGAATGATGAAATCGTAATCTTTTTCCCCGCTGGGGAAGTTTCCCGTATGTCCTGGCGTGGTATACGTGATGGTAAGTGGAAAAAAGGTGCCATTCGCTTTGCAAAATATGCAAACGTACCAATTCTTCCTGCTTTCGTCGTTGCAAAAAATAGCGTGCTTTTCTATTTGCTCTCTCTATTATGGCGACGTGTTGGTATGTTCTTGCTTCCACGTGAGCTCTTTAAACAAAAAAATAAAACTATCACTATAAAATTTGGCGATTTGATACCTATTTCGAATTTAGATAAAGTTGTCAATCAAAAGCTTCAACTCAACCTTCTTAAACGCCACGTTTATCGAGTTGGGAAAGGCAAGCGGGAAATTTTTGCTACCGAGCAGGCAATCGTTCATCCCGTTCCCGTTAAATTGCTAAAACAGGACTTAAATAACTCAATCCTGCTTGGTAATACCAAAGACGGGAAGAAAATCTACGTTTGCAAAAAAGACACCGCTCCTAATATTTTGCGCGAAATCGGTCGTCTTCGTGAAATTACTTTCAGAAAAGTTGGCGAAGGCACGGGCAAAGTGCTTGATAATGATGTTTATGATAACCACTATCACCACATTGTTCTCTGGGACGAAGAACAATTAGAAATAATAGGTTCATATCGTTTAGGTGTTACAAGCGAAATTATTGCTGAACACGGCGTTATGGGACTTTACAATTCATCTCAATTTATTATCCACGAGGATTTTGATGAAGTTCTGTCCCAATCTATCGAATTAGGTCGAAGCTTTATTCAGCAAAAATATTGGCGTAGCAACGCTCTCGACTACATCTGGCAGGGAATAGGTGCTTTCATTCAAAAATATCCTGATATTCGCTATCTCTGGGGGGCTGTTAGTATAAGCAATTCATATAGTGAATTAGCAAAAGTTCTTATTGTCTCTTACTACAAAAAGTGGTATCAAGGCAACGAAAAATATGCTACTCCAATTAATCCTTTTGTTATTTCAAAGCTCCAACAACAAGAAGCCGAAGCTATTCTCACGGGGAAGACTTACGAAGAAGACTTCGTTATACTCAAAAATACATTGAAAAATCTTGGCTTTTCTATTCCCGTGCTTTATCGACGTTATACTGAGCTATGTAATTATGGCGGTGCTAAATTCGTCTCATTTAGCGTTGATGAAGGGTTTATGAATGCAATTGACGGGCTTATTCTATTAGATTTGCACGATTTGCGTCCTGAATACAAAGAAAGATACTATTTCCAAAAAAGCTTTGTAAATTAATAAGTTTTAGAAATTTTGTATTATTTTAAAATTTTTCTCGCTTTCGAGCGTCTATCAATATCTTTTGTTTTATGAAAATTCTTTATTTATGGTTAATATCGAAGCGATTGATTTAGCTTGTGAAGTAATTCGTCAATCAAAAAAAAGTGTAATTATCACTCACATAAATCCCGATGGCGATGCTATTGGTTCCTCGCTTGCACTCAAATTGGCATTGAATAAATTAAACTGCGACGCAACAATTATTGTTGATTCGGAAGTCCCTCATTTCCTTCAATTTCTATATGATGCCAAAAATATCGAGACGTATTCATCCATAATACACGATAAAATTATTAGAGATTGCGATACTATTTTCTGTCTTGATTTCAATGCAACTAAACGAATGCGTTCTATTTTGAATGCTTTTAGCAATTCAAATGCAAGAAAAGTGTTAATAGACCATCATCTCGAACCTCAGGACTTCTGCAATATTTGCATAATTGATTACGAAGCTTCTTCCACAGGCGAAATTATTTGGCGAATAATCAATAAATTAGGAATAGAAATTGACAAACATATCGCCGAAGCTCTTTATGTCGCAATTTTAACAGACACAGGAAGCTTCCGATTTGAACGCACTACCAGCGAAATCCACCGTATTATTGCCGAACTGATTGATTGTGGAGCAAATCCTACTGAACTATACGAGAAAGTCTACAACCAGAACTCATACAATATTGTTCGATTGCTTGGTTTGGCTCTGGCATCCCTTGAGCTGTTCTACGACAATAAACTTTCAGTTATGACTATTACCGACGAAATGTTTCAAAAGACAAACACAAACGACGACGATATTGAAGGTTTTGTAGAGAAAACTTTGATGATAAAAGGCACCAAAGTAGGTATATTAATTACAGAAGTTGCTCGCAGAAGTGAAGTTAGAATTTCTATCCGCTCGAAAGGTGATATTAATGTCCGTGATTTTGCCTTTCGGTTCGGTGGGGGAGGCCACTTTAATGCCGCAGGTGTTCGAATTTATGGCTCTGATTTTATTACCACTAAAAAAATGATTATAAACGAAGCTCAAAACTTATTTCATTGAAATTTGTGCGGTAGTCGCTGTAACAAATTTGAAAATCATTACACTAAAATATAGAACTATTCTAAATTTTCATATTTGCTTTGAAATAAGTAATATAATTATTATTTTTGTAAATCTTTTTCGGCGTGTAGCGCAGCCCGGTTTAGCGCACTACTTTGGGGTAGTAGGGGTCGCTGGTTCGAATCCAGTCACGCCGACAAAAATCTGTGGGAAGCACCCGCAGATTTTTTGTTTCTCGTAGTTTTTCCATAAATTACATTATGACTGATTACTCAAAATCAATATTCATTTTTTTCTTGTTACTCTTTTTTGGGGTATCCCATTCGTATTCCTCCGAGCAATCTGATAGTTTAAATATTGCTGATAAAGAACAATCTAAGCCAACCTATCTTTCTAAATCTCCTTCGGGTGCTATTTATCGTTCGCTAATTATCCCCGGCTGGGGGCAATTATACACGGGCTCCTACTGGAAAGCTCCGATATTTTTCGCAGGTGCTTCCACCTTGGCTTATTTCATCATTTCAAACAATTCAGAATATCAAAAATATGCTGATGAATACAACAAATTAGTGGATAAAACTACTATTCAAGCTCGAATTATTCGAAACAAGCGAGAATATTATAGGGATAACCGTGATTTAAGCGCCTTCTATTTGCTTGGTGTATACGTTTTGGCAGCTGTTGATGCTTATGTGGATGCTCATCTCTATGATTTTACTGTTGATGACAACCTTTCCTTCAATTTTTCATACTCTAAGAATTATTTATACCTAAATTTAAAATATCATATTAAATAATATCGTTTATACATTTATTTAGAAAACCATTATTGGGTGATTTGATGAATGTAAAATCTTATGAAGAAGCCGAAAAAATTCAACAAATTAGAAATAGAAAAATATATAAAAAAATATTAGATAATAACACTTCTCTTACAGTTGAGGACCCATTAGAGAATACAATTGTGTTAAATATGGGACCCCAGCACCCCGCAACTCACGGTGTTTTGCGCGTGCTGCTTCGTCTTGATGGCGAAACTGTAATAAATTGTGTCCCCGAATTAGGTTACTTGCACCGCGGATACGAAAAACTTGCAGAAAATGTTACCTATCACGAGTTCATTCCTCACACCGATAGACTTGACTATCTTTCTCCTATGTCAAATAATGTTGCTATTGCTCTGGCAATAGAAAATGCTCTGGGAATTGAAGCTCCACCGCGTGCGCAATGGATTAGAATGCTTGTTGCCGAGCTTGCTCGAATTTCCTCCCATCTTATGGCTATGGGTTCCACCTGTATGGATGCTGGCGCACTTACAATGCTTTTGTGGACTTTCACTGAAAGAGAAAAACTATATGATATCTTCGAACTTATCTGCGGTGCAAGATTTACTACAAGCTACACTCGCATTGGTGGAGTTGCAAACGATATCC
>JAKIZO010000011.1:0-28321 GCA_022707965.1 Bacteroidota bacterium | reverse complement strand
AGAAGCATTCTCCAAACTTAAAACCTGGCTCGATGCTTTTCCCTCTGAGCTAGAATATGCCGAAAAATTAGTTAATCGCAATCGCATTTTCTTAGATAGAGTTTCCGGCATTTGCTATATCTCGCCCGAAAGAGCCATCGAATTGGGGCTTACCGGTCCCACTTTGCGTGGTTCGGGCATTCCTCGTGATTTGCGTGTCGATGAACCCTATCTGGCATATAATCAAGTTGATTTTAATGTGATTACTTACAACGAAGGTGACGTCTGGGCAAGATATATGGTGCGCGTTCAGGAAATGAAAGAAAGTGTGAAAATTATCAAGCAAATTCTGGAAAAAATGCCTCAAGGCGAAATAAAACTTAATCAACCTAAAGCTGTTCTGCCCAAAAAAGCTTCTGTTTATACCAAAATGGAGGAGCTTATTGCAGACTTTATGCTTATCAATTTCGGAGCTGCTCCTCCCGTTGGCGAAACCTATACTGCTGTGGAAGCACCAAAAGGAGAACTTGGCTTTTTCATAGTTTCAGATGGAACGGGTCACCCCTGGAAGCTGAAAATTCGCTCACCATCTGCTGCAAATCTTCAATCTTTGCCTGATATGGTGATTGGTTCGATGGTTGCAGATGTTATTCTTGCAATTGGTTCTATTGACCCCGTAATGGGCGAAGCCGATAAATAATCTCTTATTGCTCTATTTCTGGAATGTATGCTCTTACCATTGTTCGAGCAATAATTGGTATTGCTTCGTAAATTTTATCTTCTTTCTTGAAAATATCTCTTACCTGGTATTCTGGTTTCGGGAGTTTTGTCCCTACATCATAAATATATGCATTGATTAAAAAGCGTTTTGCTTGTATTTTAAAGTTACCAGTTATTACATCTCTCACATTTAATTTTGCAATAGCTTGCCATAAATCTGATTCATATTGAGGATTATCCGGGTTCATATTTATTTCTGCAAGCACTGCTTCAACAGAATCTATTGGAACAATATGAAAAAATTTCCCATCAACATCGTATTTCATCAACTCCTTCATCAATGAATCCTGCAAATTATAACACCATTCATTATACTGAACATTACCGTCCATATTGTTGAATGGAATTACTGCTATGCGTGTTTGTGAATAAACCAACGAGCTGGTTAAAATAATTAAGCTCAATACCGATAGAAATCTTGAAATTTTCATTTTGCAGGCTCCCTTGTTTTGACTTTTTATTAAATTAACAAATTTTTCATAATTAAAAAATATTAATTTTATTAAAGTCTTTTAATTTTGTAGCCTTTTTTATTCAAAATATCTATAATCCCATTAGAACCAAGAAAATGTGCGGCGCCTGCAATAACAAAATGAATTTTATTTGATTTGTGACATTCTTCAATCTTTTCTGCCATTTTGATATTTCTATCGAATAATAATCTATTCTGAAATAACAAGTCTATTTCAGATAGATTTTCATCTTTGAACAAATAACTTGATAGTTCTTTTTCGTTTCCGCTAATGAAGCTGTCGATTAATTTTTCTGTATCAAATTCAATTCCACTTGCTACTCCCGAAAGAATATATTCTACTACCATATCATTTAAACTATCAGGCATTGTATCAAACACATTAACTTGCTCATCTATGCTTTCAAGTTCTGAAAGTGTCTTGCCTTTTTCGTTTGCTTTTCGCAGAAAATAAGTTTCTATTCCGTATTCAGCCGTTAATCCTTCGCCTTCATAATAGAAAATACTTGCTATCATTGCAGCAAACCACGGCTTGAAAAAATTCGCAATATCTTCGGTAATCCCATTTTCTTCGAGTTTGTTTATAAGCATTCGGTAAGTTTTAGCAGATAATTCATCTTTTAGTGTCCTTCCGTCCAAATACATCGCTCTATGAGCCAGCTGAAATGGGTCTATTGAATTCAAATCGAGTTCAAGAACTAATACATCGCTTCTTTCGAATGCTTCTTCAATTTTTTCTGGTAATGGAAATAACTTGCTATTCCCCAAATGTATCGAACCAAGCAAATAGGTTACATTTTTGCTTTTTGTATCAGTCATTTCCCAGAAAAAAAATCTACGTTCCTCTTGTGCCTTTAAATTCAGCACAAAGAGAACAAATAGCAAGACAGCAATTGGTTTTTTCATATTATTTTACTTCTTAATACATTTTCAATACTTTGAGCAAGCATTTCTTTAATACCTGTTGTTATTGGGTCGTCGTGTCCTGAATAAATTGTCTGAATGTTCATTCTTTCCAATCTTACAAGTATATCAAAATAATCTTTTGTATATGAACCGCCCGGTGTTTTAATTTGCAACTGCATATCTCCCGAAAATAGAACTTTTTCCGAAGGTACGTAAATGCAAATTGAATCGTTAGAGTGACCCGGTGTATGCAAAATTTGAGCGTCACGGTCGCCTATGCGAACCCATTTGCCATCTCTTGCTTTTTCTGTTACTCCATTTATCATCGAAAAGGCAATTACCCGTTGAGGATTATACGCCTTTATAATTTCCTTCAAACCACCCGAATGGTCAAAATGCTCGTGAGTAAGTATCACTTGCTCTACTCGCTTCTTCCCGACACCTGTCGAAATTGTCTCTATTTCATCAATAATATAACCATCGCTTCCAATATCTATTAAAGTATTTACATCATCTATTACATTCCAATCACCACGAACCAAATAAGCATTGCAAGTATATTTATTCGGGTTCTTTTTCAGTAATGTAACTTTCATTTTTATTTCTTTCTGTAAATGTTTGCATCAGAACATACTTTTTCGAATAAGTGAGAACATTCTTCGGGCATTGTTTGTGTTTGTTCGGTTGTTAGCAATCCATCGTTTAGCAATACTGAATGAAACATTTTTATAACATTAATCCTTTCTTCTGGCTGAAAATGCAGTAATACATTTTTGCAAATAATAGCATTAAAACCAGTATCAAGTGGTTTCAACGAAAGTAAGTCGTGTTGCTCAAAATGCAGACTATTTCTAATTATATCATTAATTCTATAATTATCATAATCGTCAATTTTGTGGAAATACTTTTCTAATATATTCGGCGGCATTCGAGATAAATCAGAATATGGATATACACCATTTGTAATTATTTCCTTGAAATTGCTTGTTTCATCAATATCTGTTGCTAAAATAGAAACCTTTTTATATTTCTCCGCTCCAATCGCTTCGCACAAAATTATTCCAAAAGTATATGGTTCTGGTCCCATCGCACATCCCGCATCCCAAACCTTTATTTTAGCGTAGCTATCAATTTGCTGTAGCAGAAAACTCGTCAGTTGTTCTAATGTGTGTCTATCGCGAAAAAAAAATGTAAAAGCCATATTATTCCTCAATTGTACTTGAAAATTCAATAATTCGATGATATTCTTCTTCTGTAATTGGCATTACAGACAATCGCTGTTGCTTTACCAGAGCGATATTATTTAGGATATTATCTTTCTTAATCCTATCGAGACTTACAGGTTTTTCAAGCATCGAAACAAATTTCAACTCGACAGCCAACCAACGCTCATCATCTGCTGTTGGGTCGGGGAAAGCCTCCTTAGTAACTTCTGCAATCCCAACTATTGATTTATCAGTATTGCTGTGATAAATCAAAACCGTATCACCGATAGCCATTTTTGCTAAATAGTTCCTTGCCTGAAAATTCCGAACACCATCCCATATCGTTCTGCCATCTCTTTGCAAATCAAATATGGAATATGTTTCGGGATCAGATTTTGCAATCCAGTAAGCCATTATTTTTTAAACCCTTCTAATAATAATTCTTCTAATTTTATTGGATATGGTTTGCCATAATAAATGTTAAAGTCCAGCGTATCAGTTATTGAATATACTGGCTTGCCTTGTTTTAGCACGTAAAATGCTGGCAATGTTGTAACTACTATAACGCTATCATAAGGGTGACGCGAACGCAATGAACTTAACGAATAAAATTCTACTTTCTCGTTGCTAATTCCAACACTTTGCAATATTTTATAAAACTGTGGAAATCGCTCATATCTTTTTCCCGGACAAGCACACGATGGCATACTATATATCAATATCCTGTGCATTGATTGATTATACTCCTGGCGAATTAGCTTCACTATATTTGTATCTACTTCGTATTTATCATACTCTTGGTAAAACCACCCATAACCCGGCAGCTTATTCAAATCTTCTATCTTATATGGTACCGCATCCGAAACAGAATTATCATCACTACATTTGACAATAAAAAGAAAAATAACTACCAATATTACAACCTTCAATAATTTCATTTAAGCATTATCCTAATTTTTTTTGATATTCATTATATAACGTTTTAATGTCAATAAAATTAATGTCAGAATTCAAATATTTATTAGAAATACTAATTGCCGATGATACTAACTCTTGCGATTTTATACCGTTATTAATCGAGTGCCAGGCTTCTAAATATGCAGCGAGCTGGTCTGCCCAACGGACAATATTTCCATCAAGCGGACAAAATTCATCTTTATTATATTTCTCAGAGATTTCGAAATTTGTTAGTCCAGTTTCGATTGTATTATTCACTTTTATTTTATTCTCAAATTCATTTTGAGTGAAATACTTCAATTCATCTATCCAATCCGGTTCGACGTGTGGGAAAATCTCTTGTTCTGCTAACGTTTTTTCTAAATCAGAGATTAATTTATCAAACTCAGGCGAGGACCTCTTGACCGGAGAAATAATATCACGTGTAACAGCTTCCGGCAAGTCGTGGAATAGCCCGCAAAAAAAGTTATTATACATCCTTCTCTTGCAAAAATCCAAATCAGCAGTGAAGAAATACACCAATGTCGCAACCATCAACGTATGCCCCAATACCGAAGTTTGCGGAACTCGTGGTGTCTGTGCCCATCTAATCTGAAAGCGTAACTGCCCACATAAATCAATAAAATTCGCAATTGAATTTCGCTCAATTAATTTCTTTATTCCAATCAGTTCGTTTGGCGGTTCAGTATACTTTTTTATCTCCTGTAATAATTCTGTTTCAATACTCAGATTTTGAAAATTATTGGGGTTGCTTGTTCTTACAATTTGAAATTCCCAAAAACTTGAATAAATGTGTGCTGCATTTATTATCTTGTTCGTTAAATCATTCTCTTCTTCCCGGAAAAGATACTTTTCAAGTTCATCATTGATTTTTTCATTCTTTATCTTATCTTTTAAATGCTCAAAAATATACTCATTTAATTTCTGAAATACTGCTTTGTTTTTCTTGATTTCCCTGTAAATTGGTGATTTTATGTCTGAAATTACTATTCTTCTTAAAAATTCGAAGATACTATTCTGTATCAGTTTATCCCAATCAACAAATTTCCCTGCTTTTTCTTCATATTTGCCGAGCACATACGCAATTATAAATTTATGCGAGTGCTTATCAATTTCCGAAAAATTCATTGGGCGAACCCTGTCGTTCCACCGCTGAATGTGAAACCCACGAAACAATTCATTGATTAGTTCAAAATTGGCTATCATACTTATCTAAACATTTTTTCAAGCTGCCAGAAATATTTTGTATGAACACTTTGTTTGTAAGGCACTTCGTCGTATTCGAACTCATATTCTAATTTCGCCTCAAATTCCGATTCCTTAATTACACCTCTTGGCAACACTACCATTTTCATTGTGCCATTGCCCTGGATATTGTATACATCGACAAGTTCGCTTATTCCATACACATTGTTCTTCGAGTTTTTTCCTTTTAGGTTCTTTGATTCTGCTTGAATAACATATTCCTTGGGAGAAAAGTCAACAAGTTTTACCTCAGCTGTATCGGCAAGCACCACTCCATCAATAAAAATGTCGAAAAATCTCTTCCAGACATCTGTTTTCGAAACTAAAAAATCAGGTATTAAGTTTTTTGCTAAATCAGGAATAAGTTTTTGATAACTTGGTTGAAATATCCTATCCCAAACAAATTTAAGTTCAGGGTCTTTTATTCCATCATCAGGATGATTAATTCTAACTCTTAGAGTATCAAGCATTTCTCCAAAAATTTTCACTACTTCATTATATGGGGAATAAGTCATTTCAAATTCCTTACCAAGTAGAATTGAATAATTATAAAACTCGTTCGTTGAATAAGGCGAAACCGCCTCATCATCTTGTGAATTATAATAATACCTTGTCCCATCATCAGTAACTAACTCATAACGAATTGAATCGAAAGAAACCTTTACTGTATTAAATCCATTCTCTGGCAATGAGTTTTGCCTTAATGTTACGAACACCTGTGCCTTTCTGTTAAAAGTTCTTTCTTTGTTTGTTTTCAAATCTGTTCTTATAATTTTCGATTCTTCTGTAAAAACATAATTATGAAAAATGTTCAACCCAAATTTATAAGATAGGCGAAATTTTTCTGATGATGTTGCTTGTCCCTCGGGTAATCCTTTCTGCTGTCCAAACAAAAACAATGGCGTAATCAACAATATTGCGATTTTCAATAAAACTTTCATTTCTTTGTTAAAATTTGTGAAACATAATATATCGTAAATGCCGAAATTGTCATTCCATCATAAATTTCGCCTGTTTTTATCATATTAACAATATCATTCAACGAAAATTTCATAACCTCAATTTCTTCACTTTCATCAAGCCGCTGTTCAACAAAATTAGAGATTTTCGCATAAAAAACATTACATATTTCTGAGGTAACACCATTGAAAGGATTAAATTTCCCAATGAACTCAATTACTGATGGCACCGCTCCCGTTTCCTCTATTAATTCAGCAAGAGCAGCCTCCTCAACTGTATCCCCCGATTTTATTCCTCCGCCTGGAAATTCGTAGCTATATCTTTTGTCCAAATACCTGTATTGCCGTGTCATCAAAAATAATCCATTATCTAATATCGGGACAATCATTACCGAACCATTAGTCTCAATATGATAATACTTCCCAATGTTGCCATTGGGAAGTCGGTATTCATCCACATAATATTTCCAATATGGATTTTTATCTATTAATTGTCTGGAAATTCTTCCAAATTTATCACATTCCACAACAATCCATCATCTCGCATTTCTCAAACATAATGGATAGCTCAATTGCAGCGTTTTCATCGCAGTCCGAGCCGTGCACGGCATTGATAGATTTGTTCTCGCCATATTTCTTGCGTAAAGTGCCTTCGCTTGCTTCGTTAGGGTCTGTCGGTCCGAGCAATTTTCTAAATTCCTCCACTGCATTTTCTTTCTGCAAGGCTAAAACAACTATCGGTCCGCTCGTGATATATTCAATTAAATCATTGTAAAACGGCTTTCCTTTGTGAACTGCATAAAAGACGCTTGCTTTTTCTTTCGTCAATTTTGTCATTTTCAAACCAATTATCTCAAAATTCGCATCAATTATAGCTTTGATAATATCACCGATGTATTTTTTTCTTACTGCATCGGGTTTAATAATACATAAAGTTTTATTTCCCATAATTATTCCAGTATGGTGTTATTAAAAAGATATGATTTTCTCAATTTTTTCAAACACTTTCTTTTCGTTCGGCAGTACATCTTCCTCGTAAACTGGTGCATAAGGAATATGGCTATCTTCTGCTGCAAGTCGCTCTATTGGGGCGTCCAGCCACTGAAATGCTTTCTCAGCAACTGTTGCCGCAATTTCAGCACCAAATCCCGTCGTCATTGTATCTTCGTGAACAATTAACAATTTCCCGGTTTTTCTCACAGAATTAAGCACTAATTCTACGTCCCAGGGAATAATTGTCCTTAAATCTATTATTTCTATTGTTCTGCGGTTATTTTTCTCAAAGTTTTTAGCTGCATTGATGCTGTCTTTTACGCCCATTCCATAAGTTACAATTGTTAAATCTTTGCCTTCCTTCACAACTTTACCTTTACCGAACGGAATTAAATAATTGGCGTCGGGTTCAATAGTCCTTGCAAATGGCAGGCGATACATTCCTTTATGTTCAAGGAATAATACCGGGTCTTGCAGTCGGCAAGCCGTCTTCAACAAACCTTTTGCGTCGGCTGCATTGCTCGGATAAGCAATCATCAAACCAGGAATATGCGAAAAAATTGATTCAATGTTCTGCGAATGACACAAGCCTCCGTGTATGTATCCACCCACCGCCACTCTTATTACCATCGGGCAACTAAATCCTCCATTCGAGCGATAACGCAACGTTGCAACCTCATTTTTTATTTGCATAAATGCAGGCCAGATATAATCTCCAAATTGTATTTCAACTACCGGCTTAAATCCACGAACAGCAAGCCCAAGTGCTACACCAACAATCGAAGCTTCTGCCAGTGGTGAATTGAACACTCGTTCTTCTCCAAATTCGTTGGTTAGTCCTCGTGTTGCTGTGAAAACACCACCTTTCGGGTCTGCAATATCTTCACCGAAAATCAGCATCTTGGGATTTAGCCGCATCTCTTCTGCTAATGCGTGATTTACTGCGTCGACAAGCACTATCGGTTGCCCTTCTTTGGGTTCGCTTTGAGCATAAGGAAGGTTTCTTGTTTCTTCGGGTGCAAAAATATGTAAAGTTGATTCTTCTGCAATTGGGTCTGGCTGCTCCCAAGCCCAATCAGCTGCCTCATCAATTTCCTTCTTTACCTCATCCCACAATCTATTAATCTCATCTTCATCTGATAAATTTATATCGACAAGATAATTAGCCAATATCTTAATACAATCATTTTCAGTATGAATACGATTGAGCTCATCTTCTTTCCTGTATTTTCTATGGTCATCAGAAGAAGAATGCGGAAGTAATCTTTCGACAAGGGCGTGCATAAGCACTGGTCCACGTCCGCTGTTAATATATTCAATTGCTTCTTTTGCCGCTTTTACCGAAGCAAGATAATCTGTTCCGTCGAAAGTCATCATTTTCAAATTTTGGTAACAGCAGAATGTATGCCCAACACTTTCTCCCATTGATTGCTTTTCTCTTGGAACAGAAATCGCATAACCGTTATCTTGAATGCAGAAAATTACAGGTAATTTATCCCTTGATGCCCAATTAACCGCTTCGTAGAACTCTCCCTGACTTGTTGTTCCTTCTCCTGATGCAACGTATACTATTTCGTTAGTTCCAAGTTTCTTCGAAGCCAATGCAGTACCAACTGCATTTAAGAATTGTGTGCCTGTCGGTGAAGATTGCGTCGGTAAATTCAGCTTCGGATGCCCATAATGCCCGGGCATTTGCCTGCCGCCCGTTGCAGGGTCGTCTTTTTTTCCGAAAGCCAGCAAAAAATAATCCCTTGGAGTGAACCCACGAGAATAGACAAACGCTAAATCTCTGTAATATGTCCATCCCCAGGCAGAATCATCAAGTTGAAATCCAATTGCAGTTTGCACTGCTTCGTGTCCGCTACCTCCAATGTGAAAATAAGATTTTCCTTGTTTTACAAGTGTCAGATGCTTTTCGTCAGTATAGCGCGCCTTCATCATATTTTTGAGCGCTGCAAACAAATCATATTTCGTCAGCCCTAATTCCTTGTATGTATTTTCATCTTTTTGGGAAATTTTAATTTTCTCCGAAGAGCAACTTTCTCCATCGCTTTTAGAACAAGGTGAGCCTATATGAGAGTCTTCAATTGCTTTTCTCATTATTTCTTCGGGTGAGTCTTCATTGGAATTTTTTTTGATTGGTTGTGTTTTCTTTGCCATATTGTTCTCTGAAATATTAAAAAAAACATTTATATTTACTTATTATTTTTTCGCAAAAAAATATTATGAAACATTGAAAATGTCTTGGAAAAACATTATATCTCACGAAAGAAGTAAGAAAATATTGCAAAAGTCTATTCTCGAAAAAAAAGTTGCAGGTGCTTATCTTTTCTGGGGGATAGAGGGGATTGGCAAATCAGCTGTCGCCATTGAATTCGCAAAAACTCTTAACTGCCAGAACCCCATAATCAATGAAAATTCAATTTCAGCTTGCGACAATTGTCGTTCCTGCAAACAATTTGCAAGTCTTGCTCATCCTAATTTGCATCTTGTTTTTTCACTTCCTCCTGCCAAAAACGCCGATAGCTCCGATAGTTCCGTTTCAAAATTATCAGATGAACAAATTGAATTGATTAGAGAGCAAATTTTAGCCAAATCGCAAAATATTTATCATAAAATATCTATTCCAAATGCTGCACAAATTAAAATTAATGCTATTCGTGAATTAAAACGAAACTTAACAATGACCTCCAATATCTCCGGTTGGCGCGTTGCAATTATTTTTAATGCTGAGGAAATGACCACCGAAGCTTCGAATGCTTTTCTCAAAACACTGGAAGAACCTCACGAACGCACAACTATTATTCTCATTTCTTCTAAGAAAGAAATGCTGCTTCAAACAATTGTCTCGCGTTGCCAGCAACTTTATTTCGAACCTATCCCTGACGTTATTATAGAAAATTACTTGATTGATGAATACAATATCTCACAAGCAGAAGCCAAAATCATTGCGAATTTTGCTCAGGGTTCTATCAATACTGCAAAAGAATTCTTAGATAGCAATATTTCAGAATATCGTGATAATATTGTTGAAATCCTACGCATCGCTCTGAAAAATACATACAGAATTGAGCTTTCCGAAAAAATCGAGGAATTAATCAACACAAAAAATAAGCAATTTCTCGAAAATTCCCTGCGACTTTTACAAAATTGGTTCCGCGACTGCTTCGTTTTGCTCACTACTCGTTCCCGAGAACGTATTATAAATTTAGATTTGCTCGATAGAATAACAAAATTCGCTGAACTATTCCCAAATGCCGACTACCTGAAAATCATCAATGAAATTGAAAACTCTATTTATCTCATTCGTCGAAATGTGAACCTTCAACTTATCGTATTTTCGCTATTTATGAAAATTCGATTGAATTTATTGGCTAAATAGTTATTTTTGCAAAAAATTATCTCTATGCTTAAAAGTATTTACATAAAGAATTTCGCTATTATCGAAGAAGTTGAATTAGAATTCAGTAGTGGATTGAATATTCTCACCGGCGAAACCGGAGCGGGAAAATCCATTATCGTCGATGCTATTTCCATTGCTTTTGGCGAACGTGCTTCAAGCGACCTAATCAGAAATGGTGCCAATAAATCTATTGTAGAATGCATATTCGATTTATCGAATATCAAAGATAAAGTTGATTTATCAAGCTTTGATGAATATCTTGACGGTAACGAACTCATTATTCGCCGCGAAATCCCTATAAAAGGCAATTCTCGTTCATTCATTAATGATACGCCCGTTCCAACAAGTAAATTACGCGAATTATCCGATTTGCTAATCGATTTTCTTGGGCAACACGAGCATCAAACTCTATTATACAGCTCGAAACAGCTTCGTATTTTAGACAATTTTGCAGAAAACCATTCTCTCATCTCCGAATATCAGCAGGTGTTAACCGAATTAACTGAGCTCATTTATCATCTTAAAGAATATAATTCCAAAAGAGACAGCCTTTTCGATAAAAAAGATGATATTATTGCCAAAATTAATCTTCTCAATAGAGTTAATCCTTCGCCCAACGAAGATGAAGAAATTAACGCAAAACTTAAAAAAATTGAAAATGCTGAATTTCTGAGCTCACTGGCTAATGAATTGTATAACGTGGTTTTTGATGGTGATTTTTCCTGCTATCAGCAGCTTCATCGTGCGAAAAAAATTATCGATAACCTATCAAAATACGATGATAAATTTAACGAGTATGATGCAGAAATCAACTCCATAGCGATTAGTTTGAAAGAATTTTCCGTTTTTGTCAAAAGTTTCTTGGATAGCATTGATTTCAACCCGCTTGAAATCGAACAACTCAGGGAACGATACTCTGAATTGAAAAAAATCATTCGACAATTTGGTTCTCTCGAAAATGCTATCGTTGCTCGCCAAACTCTTCGTCAGGAAATAGAACTTATTGATAAATTTGATGAAAAGATTGCGGAGATTAAAGACAAAATTGTCGAAAAATCCAGGCAATTAGGCAATATTGCTCAAAAAATTGATGCTCGCCGAAAAGAAAAATCAATAAAATTATCCTCAGAAATTGTCGAAAAACTCAAAAATCTTGGTATTGAGAAAGCTCAATTTGAAGTAAGTTTCACTCAGTCGTCCGCCAACGGTTTTGAAGAAATTTTCGAACAACCTTGTGCTATCATAGAAGATAATTTTTACAAAACTTTCTCAAGTGGAATTTCTCATTGCGAGTTCCTGATTTCTACAAATCCGGGGTTTAGCGTTCAGCCGCTTAAAAATGTTGCCTCGGGTGGCGAGATTTCTCGTATTATGCTTGCAATAAAAAGCATTATTGCAAAAGCCGACAATATTCCTTTGCTGATTTTCGATGAAATTGATACCGGAATAAGCGGCAAAATCGCTCAAAAAGTAGCTCAGGAAATGAAAGAACTCTCAAAGTTTCATCAAATTATTGCTATTACTCATCTGCCACAGGTCGCTGCCGCCGGCGATAGGAACTTCATCGTCGAAAAAATTCCTTTGCTTGATGATACTATTGTCCGAAGCAAAGCTCTGAATGCTGAGGAAAAAGTCAAAGAAATTGCCAAAATGCTTAGTGGTGAAAAAATTAGCGAATATGCAATAAAAAATGCCAGAGAACTAATCAAATCGGTAGCCTATGAGTGATGCAAATACTTCAATGATGAGCCTTGATGAACTTCACGAATATCTTGCAGGCAAAGCAAGCCCACTCGATATTAATAAGATTATTGCCGGCTATGAAATGAGCGAAGAAGCTTTCAAAGACGCAGTTTTCATCGATGGAACGCCTTTTTTCTACCACCTTACCCGTGTTGCCCGAATTATCCTGACCGAACTCGAAATTTATGACGCTGATATTATTGTTGCCGCACTTCTTCACGATTATTCTATCATTTCTAACTATATCTCAAAGGAAATTCTTACATTTAATTTCGGTGCATATCTTACCTACCTTGTTGATTTGCTCTCACTCGATACAGAGGAAGCAGCCTACATTTCCGAAAACTTTTCTTACGAAGCCAAAATTCCTTTCGATGATTACTTAGCAATAAAATTAGCCGAAGAAGTTGATGTTTTCCGCAATGGTATACACAATGTTGAACTAAATTTAGTCAGCCGTTTGTGCCTATTAAACGAAAAACTTCTGCCACTTGCTCGCAGAAGTTCTTCCAAATCTGTCAATTATCTGATAGATGAATTAACCAACCTAAAAAATAAAATAACTAATTAGCAAATTTTCACAAGTATTCTCCCGACTTGCTGACCTTTTGCCATTAAATCTATTTCAGTGGGTAGTTCTTCCAGCGAAACTTCTTTTATGTTGAAATTGTATTTTTCCAAACGATATTCATTGAAAATTTTATTCCAGATTTCTAATCTCCTTTTCATTGGCGTTTCTGCCGAAGCAATTCCAACCAGCCTCACTCCTCGCAAAATAAATGGGAAAATGTTTGTATTTAATACAGTTCCTTCGACCATTCCGCAATTGCAAACTATTCCATACTCGATAGTTGAACGCAGAATTGTTGCAAGAGTATTTCCGCCAACGTTGTCCAGGCTCGCAATCCACTTTTTTGCAAGCAAAGGTTTGCCCGTTTGGTCGTTAACCTCATCTCTATGTATAATTTCGCTTGCTCCTAATTTTTTCAGGTAGTCCGAAAGTTCAGCCTTTCCAGTCGAAGCAACTACCTGATAGCCAAGTTTTGCAAGCATTGCAATTGCGAGTGTGCCAACTCCACCCGTAGCCCCAGTAACCAAAACTTTTCCACTGCCCGCCGATATCCCGTGTTTCTGAAATTCGTAGATTGCTGTTGAAGCAGTAAATCCCGCAGTGCCATATATCATTGCTTCTTTTGTTGAAATGTCATCAGGCAGCGGGACAATCCAATCCTCCGGCACTCTGATATATTCAGCAAAGCCTCCCGAAGTATTCATTCCTAAATCATAACCTGTAACAATTACTCTATCGCCTGATTTAAACTTGTTGCCCTTTGTTTCGACAATAACACCCGCGGCATCAATCCCCGGTGTATGTGGATAATTCCGTGTTATTCCTTTATGCCCATTTGCAGATAAAGTGTCCTTGTAATTCAGAGATGAATATTCAACTTTAATTAATGTGTCGTTTTGTGGTAATTCCGAAATATCTTTTATTTCGATATTTTTTATAACCTGAATTCCATCAATATATCTACTGACTAATGCTTTGAATTTAGTTCCCATTTTCTCCTCATTTTATTAAAAATCATACCCTAAAACGAAAAAATCGCAAAATATTTGATTTTGCGATTTTTTTATTGTTTTACTTATTGATTTATCTGTTCTTAATCATTGTCGGGCAGGACAATATCAAAAGCAATACCTACCGGACAATGGTCAGAAATTTGTTTTGCAATTTGTTCATCATATTTATAGTAGTGGTTTTCAATAATTAATGATTCTATGAAAACACGGTTCTTGGCTGAACTTGATACTACTATATGGTCAATGTTATCCCACTTTTCATTTTTACAACTACGCTCATTTTCAGTTAAAAATCTAATGTTTTTATTGGTAATCAGTGGAACTAATGCCGATTGCGACCTTGTTGGATTATCATTGAAATCGCCAACGATAATTAAATCCTGTTCTGTCGAATTTGCAAGCACACTATCAATCCAATTAGACAAAATCTCTGCTTGCTTCATCCTTGTCTCTAAGCTTCTCATTCTTTTCTCTTCAGTATCGTCGAATTTTGATGATGCTTTGAAATGCACCACCATCATTATCCAATCAAAATTACCCTTGCGGGCGTGCACAACCAGCCCCGGTCTATTCCTCGAAGGGTCAATGGCAATTGGAGAATAATAGTAGAATGTATCAATCGAAACTGTGTTTTTATAAATAAAACCTAAATTTTGATTGCCACTTTTTTCCAGAACAAATCCTTTGAATTCAGGCAAATACTTTAAAACTCTATTCAATGCATCAATATTCTCAATTTCTTGCAGTCCAATTAATTCTAAATCTGTCGAAGCAATGGCATCGGCAACTAGCTTGTATTCTTCTTCTGTACGAGGTTTCGTATCACGAACTCCATCTCCGAGCCATTCAATATTGAAAGTCCCAATTTTAGCAACAGCATCATTCGAAAAATGCTGTCTTTGATTTGACAAACAGGATGATATACTCGTGCTGCAAATCAGTATTGTCAACAAAAAAAATATAGACCTTTTCATTATGATATCCCAAAAATTGCTTTAACAATATGCCCTGCTATTTGCGGGTTTTCTTTCAATCTTCGAGTTGAATATCCATACCAATCTTCTCCAAAAGGCACATATATTCTCACGTTATGCCCTGCTTTCAGTAATTCATTTCTTCTATATTCTCGCACTCCAAGTAGCATTTGAAATTCGTAGCGAGTTTTGTCGATAGAATTCTTCTTTATATAATCTTCTGCAAATTGGATTAACGGTTCGTCGTGAGTTGCAATTGCGGGATAATAGCCATTTTCAAACATATAAACAAGCAATTCCTTGTAGTTCTCCCTGATTTTTTCCTTGTCTTTATAAGCAATTGTCTCAGATTCCACATAAATACCTTTGCAAAGACGCACATTTGGCTTATATTCTGCTAAATTCTTCAGGTCGTCCAAGCTTCTCTTCATATAAGATTGGATAACAAAACCAAAATTATCAAATCCTTCATCTCGAAGCATCTTGTATATTTTCAGTGTGTTTGTTGTATAGGGAGAATTTTCCATATCTATACGAATGAAAATCCCTTTTTCTTTTGCTATTGTTCCTAAATACTTAATGTTTTCATAACAGAAATCGAAATCTACGTCCAATCCAAGCGAAGTCGGCTTAATTGAAAGGTATGTTGGTAAATTATGTTTTACTATTGCATCAAGCACTTTTACGCATTCTTCTCTTTCTTGCATTGCCCTTTCTCTGGAACGAACAAACTCACCCAATACATCAATAGTTGTCATCCCACCTAATTGAGCAAATTCCTTTGTTACTCGCACCGCATCATCAAGCGTTTCGCCCGCAATATATTTTTTTGCAAAAACATAGACCAATGACTTTGGTACTAATGGTAAAGTTTTAATAATTAATTCGTTAATCATAGTTCCGACCGTAATATAATTTTGAAATTGATGCTACAAATTTAATAATTTTTGAATAATGAATGTAAAATTATTTTCTTTTAATCAAAAAAATATTTTGAAATATTTAAAATATTTATTATTTACGAACGTTAAATATTTTAAAATGGGAGGAGTTATCTATGACAGTAGATGGTGTAAAATATCCAGAACCAACTATACCCGAGAAGCCACAAAACAACGTTCAAATGGAGCTGCAAAAGCAAGTTCTAAAGGAAGCTACAATGGGTGCTACAAGCATACAAAACCAAATGCTTCAAATGCTTGTTTCAACGCAGCAAACTAACCAAAACCCACAACAAACTGCTCAAAAGCAGCTCGAAAAAGGCTATCTCGATATTAAAGTATAGTTGTTTCGTTTCGTAATTATTAATATTTTTGTGTCATCTTTTAAATCGTTTAAAAAGATTTAAGAGATGACTTTTGTTTTTATTACTCAGAGATAATTATGAAAAAAATCTTTCTTCTTTTCTTCATTTCCTTGTTTTCCATTAGCACGGCTAATTCATATTTAAATCTCCATTCAAAAAAATTAGTGAATTCTTATCGTGAGCATTCGCTTGCAACACCCGTGTTGTCTAACACCTTGCTTATTAGATACAAGCAAAACTACAATTCGAAGAGCAAATCCCATTCTTATGATAGTAAGAATTACAAAATATTGGCTTCTATTCTTCCATATTCTGCAAAAATTGCAAACAGAAAGCATAATTTCTCGCAAGACAAAGTTTCGGAAATTGAACGCAAGGAAGAACCTTTATTAAGAACATTTATTATTGAATACAACTCGCAGGAGCATCCATTTGATTTTGCTGAAAAAATTAAGCGAATAGACCCACGTATTGAAATTGCTGAACCTTACTACGTCTATCAAACTATGTCTATACCAAACGACCCAAGATTTAATGAACAATATTTGTTCTCGAAAATAAAGGCAATTGATGCTTATAATATTTCCACTGGTTCACTCGAAATTGTAATTGCTATTAGTGATAACGGCATTTCTCAAAGCCATCCTGATTTAATCGACAACATAGCTATTAATACCGCCGAAATACCCGACGATGGGATTGATAATGATGGCAATGGATATATCGACGACTACATTGGTTGCAATTTAGCTTGGCTCGACGATGGCACTCAACCTGGCAACACTTACCACATCGATTCTCACGGAACAGAAGTTGCGGGAATTGCTTCTGCTACAACCGACAACGGCATTGGAATTGCAGGTGTGGGCTTCCGCTGCAAGTTTTTCCCCATTAAGTGCTCGCCAAATAATAGTTTTGATGGTATCATTTATGGTTACCAATCTATTATTTATGCTGCAATTCGAGGTTTTCAAGTTATCAATTGCAGCTGGGGTGGAGTTAAGCCGTTTTCAGTAATCGAACAATCAATTATTGATTACGCTATTGCAAATGATTTAGCAATTGTCGCAGCCGCCGGAAATATTCGTTCGGGAATTACTCAATACGAAGATTTCTATCCCGGTGCTTATCGTGGTGTTCTCTCTGTCGGTGAAGTCGACCAAAATGACAAAGTTACTTATTTCACTACTTCGCTCTCTTCCGGTGTTAGAATTATGGCTCCCGGTAAAGGCAATTTAACTACATCTGGAAATGGCTATATTTTTGTCTCAAACGGAACTTCCTATTCGTCCCCCGTTGTTGCAGGTGCTTTGGGAATTGTCCGAGCTCACTTCCCTGAATTATCTGCACGTCAGGCAACCGAGTGGCTTCGCATAAATGGTGATAACATTACAGACATTAATTTCAGCGATAGCAAACTTATTCCGAACAGAGTTAATCTATATAATGCTCTTGCTCGCAATCCATATTCATATTGTGCACTTACGGTTGAAGACTTCCATTTTTTGAATTCGAACAACGATATTGTCGATAGATTTTCTGCAAACGATACAATTCGCCTCATTCTTAAGCTTAAAAATCATCTGGGTTCTGCTGATAGCTTATATTTCAATTTATCCTTAGGTTATGCTTTACAGGAAAATATTAACTTTATTAATTCCTCTGTTTTCGTTCCAAAAGTCATCGAAAATGAAGATTTAATTTTAGACGATTTCAAGTTTGTAGTGAATTCAAATTTCAAACAACTTTTTATTTTACGCCTTGATATACGAACGTCAGACGAAAGATATAAAGATTTTGCCAAAATCCCATTCTATTTCGGAAAAGAAGTTACAACATTGTCAAATAACGCTCTACGTTTCTCAGTTGGCGATTTAGGCACATTTGGCTATGATAATGAAAGGAAAAATGGCGTTGGATTTGAGTCCTTCTCGCTCGGGAATCATCTCTTTCGAGGTGGGTTGATGGCAATTGGCAATTCTACTTATGCTTTTAGCTCAATCTACGGTCAGGATTTATCAGGAAATGATTTTACTTCTATCAAGAAATTTATAAATCCTTCTAATATAGGAATAATCGAGGCTAAACGAACCGTCTCCACAATATTTAATGAAGTGCTGGGGATACAAATTACTTCTGAGTTCCTTTTCCCGGACCAAAATAAATCCGTTGTGAAAAATAAATTAACTCTAAAAAATGTAGGTAATATTGCTGTGTTTCAACCTGCAATTGGTTATATTTTCGATTGGGATATCGACCAGAAAGCATCGAAAAATTACGTAGAGTACTTCCCCGATGCAATTCCTCCTAATTCTGTTGATAAAAAAACATATATTGGTGCTGTCGCATTTTCTGAAGACCCAGCCACAATTGCTCAATCTGCTGGTTTGAATATGGATGACATTTATTCTCAGGGCGGGCTTAGCCAATCTCTACAGGTGCAATTGCTTTCCTCGGGCAATAGCATTCAAACCTCATTGCTTACCGACATTGGCTTTGTCGCAGGAATGAACTTCAACAATACATTGCTTCCTGGTGAAGATGCTTATTGTTATATTTGTATTGGAATGGATTCAACCCGTGAAGGCTTGGCAAATCTTTTGAAAACTTGCGTCGATTCAACATACAATTCAATTGCTGACTTTGATAGCGTAGATGAATTCGCTTTGTTCCCAAATCCTGCTTCGAACTTCTTTAAAATTTATAACCCAAAATCACTTGTCTATAATTTGAAAATTTATAATTATATTGGTAATCTCATTTTTGAAAAATCAAATGTTTGCAATGATACATTCGTCGATGTTTCAAAATTCCAGAACGGTATTTACTTGGTTCAAATTTTATTAGAAAATAATATTTTTGTTAAACAGTTAATAATTTCAAAGTGATAATTTTTACTCATTATATAAAGGATTTTTTTATGACAAAAATTAAGTTTTTCTTTTTTGTAGCTTCATTGTTATTTATTTCTGCTTATGCGAATGCTCAGGACTTTGGATTAATTTCTCCACCTAACAATGTTAAGTGCGCTCCGCCAAATATTCACCTTGCGTGGAATGCAGCGCCTGGCTTTAATTATTATCGTGTTGTTGTCGCCACTGACACAAATTTAACTAATGTTGTCTACACAAAAGACAGCATCACAATTTTATACGACGATGTTGAAAATCTATACTACTCTACAACTTACTTCTGGCAGGTTACTGCCTGGCGAACTGCTGATGATTCAACTCTTGTCTCTGAAATTTGGAATTTTACTACACTTTCTCATCCCGTAACGACTTTGTTCCCAATCGATAGCTCATTCTGCGTAACAAAATCGGCAAAGTTTGTTTGGAACCACGACCCTAATGCTGTAAAATATGTTTTGCAAATTTCGCGTGTCCCAACCTTTACCGGTCAAACTGTAACCTTTGATACAATTCTTGTAGATACATCAAAATTTATCACTAATTTACTTTCCGATACACGCTATTGGTGGCGTGTGCGTGCCCTCTATGGCGATTGCGAAGGATACTGGTCTGCTTCTAAAACTTTCAGAACTGTTCCCGCTCCAATGGTTCTTGTGAAACCTGTAAATGCTGCTTTTGGTGTTGAACTTCTTCCAAATGCATCTCAATTTGATGTTGATTTCGCTTGGGCATCTGTGCCTGATGCTAATTTATACAACATTCAAATTACTGACTACATTCATTCAGATTCCTTATTGTATGAAACTACATTTCCCGATACTTCTATTACACTCACTTTACCAAATTTTGACTATAATAAAACCTATTACTGGCGAGTTCGTGCCCATATTGTAAATGATAGTTTGCATTGCTTTACTGAGTTTTCCCAGTGGTTCAATTTCAAAACTCCTTATGCAGCACCCGCCTTGCATACACCTTCAAATAATGCAACTTGCATCGATTTCGAACAACCTCTTTTCTGGAATAAAGTTGCTGGTGCTTCTGCTTACGAAGTAATTGTTTCCAGCCAACTGGATTTTTCCGATACTCTGCACTTTGAAACTAATATTCAGGACACTCTTATTGCTTTCCCATTCGATAGAGAGCTTTCGGCTTACTACTGGCAAGTTCGAGCAATAGATAACAATAACAACGGCTATTGGTCTGCACCATTCACCTTTACTACGAATTTATTCCCTCCTGACTACGAATATCCCGTTGATAAAAAAGGTGGCTATCCGCTTACTGTTCATTATGTTTGGAAAAGTAAAGGCAATGGTGCAAAATATAGTTTGCAAGTTTCTGATAAAATTGACTTCTCGAATTTAATTGTTGATGTTGATAATTTAACTGAACGCACTTTTACCGTTAATCATACAGAACATTTCAAATACTACTATTGGCGTGTTCGTGCTGAACTTAACGGTTGCACAAGTGATTGGTCTAAACCGTTCGTATTTAGAACAAAACTTCCTGCTCCTGTTCTGCAAACGCCCGAGAATAACGCTTCTGATGTTGTTCATACTCCAACATTTACCTGGAAGCCTGTTGCTGGTGCAAGTGGTTATGAATTTATGCTCGACACAAAAAGCAACTTCTCAACTGCAATTACTCGTTCTAACATACCAACTAATGAATTGCGACTTGTTCAACCGTTAGATGAGAATACTATTTACTATTGGCGTGTTCGTGCTATAAATGAAGAAGGAACAAGCGACTGGTCGTCTGTATTTACTTTTACAACTGGTTTCTTCTTACCAGAAACACCTGTACTTATTTCTCCCGAAAATGAATCAAAGAAACACCCTATCAATGGATTGAAACTTGTTTGGCATTCTGCTCATAGAGCTCAAACTTATCAGCTTCAAGTTACTAATCTTGCTGATTTCTCTCAGCAACTTGTGGTCAATGTTACCGATTTAATTGATACCACATATATTTTAAATAATTTGGAAAACTACACCGTTTATTTATTTAGAGTTAGAGCAGTTAATCAGGGTGGTTTTTCTGATTGGTCTGTTCCATTTGCTTTCAGAACAATCAATATTCCACCTACTACTCCTCCTGATTTAACCATTCCTGCAAATGGTGCTACAAATCAACCTTTGGGTCTGAGAATTAGCTGGTTGCCTGTTCAACGTGCCGAAGGATATAGCGTTCAGGTTGCAACTGATGAAAATTTCCAGAACTTTTTTGTTAATGAACCCGATGTTTATCTTACATACTTAAATCTATTTAATCTTTCTCCTGGCACCAAATACTATTGGAGAGTTAAAGCCTGGAACGAAGCAGGAGAAGGCGATTGGTCTGCACCATATCATTTTACAACTATGGAATTAACGTCTGTTTCAGATAATCTTTTGAATAAATTCAACCTTAATGTTTATCCAAATCCTGCAAATTCCCAACTTCATTTCTCATTTGAACATTCAAAAGACGGTTTCGCTGATATTGCTATTTATAATTTGAATGGCATCAAGGTTTCTGCAAAAGAAAACAACTTCGTTCAATCAGGCAGCAACTCTATCAAGTTCGATGTTAGCAGCTTGCCAAGCGGAATTTATCTGTGGCAGATTAAAATTGATGGAGAAATCCTATCCGGCTATCTAACAATAGCAAGGTAGTATTTCCAGGAAATAATAGAAAGAAAATTGGGCTGGTAATTACTACCAGCCCAATTTTTTTGTGCCCGGAACAGGACTTGAACCTGCACGAGATTACTCTCACTACACCCTGAATGTAGCGCGTCTGCCAATTTCGCCATCCGGGCTACTCTTGCGGTGAGGGTGGGATTCGAACCCACGGTACCCTTGCGGGTACAACGGTTTTCGAGACCGCCCGATTCAACCACTCTCGCACCTCACCTTAGAACTACAAAATTAGTGATATTTTGTCTTTTTGCAAAAAAAATTATTATATAAAAACAGTATAATTATGTCTTATTTTCAATTATCAGATTTATTTAATATTTACAGTAAAAATCTTTATTTTTGTATTTATTGTTTCTTAATATTACTCATGGCAAAAAAAAAGAAAATATTATCTGATGAAGAATTATTAGCTCTGGCTGCAGAAAACGTAGTTTTAGAAGAAACTAATGAGCCGCCAACTTCTCCAGTTATAGTCCAAAAAACAGAAAAAAAATCTAAAAAAAAGTCTAAAAATATTGAAAGGAAAGAAACCCCATCAAAAATAAAAGGACAACCAGCTCAAATCGAAGACAAATCAAAAAATATCTCAAAACCCGTCAAAAAAAACAAGATTGATACACTAGCCGTATATAGATTACCTAAAAGCAAATCTGTATCGAACAACCAGAAAAATAACCCCATTTTTCTAAAATTTCTCCAAAAAGTAGAGCACTTCCTGATAAATGATATGTTGATTGATGGTGCTTCAAAAATTGTTCTGGCAGTAAGTGGTGGGGTCGATTCGATGACGCTTCTGGATGTGATGGCTATTCTTGCTGAAAAATATCAGTTCAAACTTGCTGTTGCTCACTTCAATCATAATCTGCGTGGTGCTGATTCGAATAAAGATTTAGAATTTGTGAAAAACGAAGCAAAAGAATATGGTATTCCATTTTACTTTGCAAGTGGTAAAGTAAAAAAATACGCTGAAAAAAATAGCATTAGCATCGAAACTGCTGCACGAGTTCTTCGTTACAATTTCTTCGAGAGAGTTTCTCGTAATTTTAACGCTGATTTTGTTGCAACTGCTCATACTGCCAATGATTCAGTTGAGACCTTCTTTATCAATCTTTTTAGAGGTTCCGGGCTTACTGGACTTTGTGGAATTCCATTCCGTAGACAACTTATCAAAGATGTTCTTTTAATCAGACCTTTAATTGATTTTAAAAAAAGCCAGCTTATCGAATATGCAAATATAAGGAACATAAAATGGAGAGAAGATAATTCAAATTCATTACTTGAATACACCCGTAATAAAGTGAGACTTGACCTAATCCCAAAATTAGAACAGGATTTTAATCCATCTATTATTGATGTTATCAATCGCACGACAAAATTGATACAATCTGCTGATAAATTAATCCATAATTATGTAAAAAAACATTTGCCCGATGTTATTGAAAATGTCTCGTCTGATAGCTTCTGCATAAATATACAAATTTTCTCAACTTTCGATAAATTTGTCCAGGGCGAGATGATACAAACTGCTTTCCTGAAATATTTTCGACTTTCTCCGCCCAATCTTGCAAAAATTGATAGAATTCTTGACCTGCTCGATTCCGATACAGGTGCATTTTTCGAGATAACTAAATCTATTACTGTTGCAAAAGATAGGAATTATCTCGTTTTCTTCAAAAATTTCGAAAAAAAAGATGTTAATTTTATCATTAGTAAAATTGGCACTTATTCCGTTGATGGTTACAAAATTAACTTACAGGAAGTAAGCAAGCGACAGGTTAAATTTTCCAGCTCTGCGAACGAAGAATATTTAGATTTTGATTTAGTTCCTTCGCTTCTTTATGTCCGGAACTGGAAAGAAGGCGATAGCTTCCAGCCTTTGGGAATGCAAGGTACTATGAAAATTTCTGATTTCCTCACTAATCAAAAAATTTCTTTTTTAGAGCGCTCAAAAGTATTAGTTTTGTGTTCTAAAAACGATATAATTTGGGTTATTGGTCGAAGAATTAACGATAAATATAAAGTAACAGAGGAAACAAAGCGATTTTTAAAAGTTGAATTGATTAATTTATGAGTTTGATATGTTAGAATTGAAAAATGAAGTTGTTTTGAATGATAAAAAATTCAAAATTCTTATCTATCCTGAACAAATTCAGGATGCAATTGACAAAATCGCTAAACAAATCAATCACGACTATAAAGATAAAAAGCCTGTTTTTATCGTAACTCTGAAAGGTGCCATTATTTTTGCTGTCGATTTGCTTAAAAAAATTCAAATCGATTGCGAAATTGAAACTATTAGAGCAAAAAGCTACGGTTCAGGTATGGTTTCAGGTGGCAATGTGCTTATCTCTCAAATGACGGGGAATATTTCTGGAAAAGATGTAATTATTGTCGAAGACATCGTTGATACAGGTCTTACTATCTTTCAATTAAGAAGAGAGCTCGAACTATACAAGCCAAATTCTATTCGTGTCGCTACTTTTCTTATGAAACCATCGATGATTAGCAATCCCGTTGAAATTGATTACGTAGGAATTGAAATACCTCCTGATTTCGTTGTCGGCTATGGTCTCGACTATGCCGAACTTGGTAGAAACCTCCCTGCTGTCTACGTCCTTAAAGAATAATGCCGAATATTGCTTTACTTATAGAGTATGATGGAACAAACTATGCGGGATGGCAATTCCAGCCTAACGCTATTTCAATTCAAGAAGTAATAGAAAAAACTCTGCAAAATTTATATAATACAAAAGTGTCAATTATTTCCGCTGGTAGAACTGATGCAGGTGTTCATTCTTATGGTCAGGTTGCAAATTTCAAGATAGAGAATAATCCTATCCCAATTGAAAAAATCCCGAAAGCAATTAACTCACTGCTTAACCCTGATATTAGAGTATTGAACGCAAATTATGTTCCTGATGATTTTAATGCACGCTATTCTGCAATTGCTCGGGAATATATCTATAAAATTTCCACCAAATACTCTGTTTTCGAAAGAAATTACTGCCATTGCGTTCCTTACAAAATTGATATCGATAAACTATTCGAAATTGCTCCCATTTTTCTTGGTTTGCACAATTTCACATCATTTTCAAAAAATAATCCTGACACAAAATCTTACATCTGTAACGTTGAAAAATCTGCTTGGGAAAAAATCGATGATTACCACTACTATTTTACAATTAAAGCAAACAGGTTTGTTTATGGAATGGTTCGCACTATTATTGGAACAATGATTGACTACGCTCGTGGCTATAAACTGAAAGAAATGATTGTCGCTGCATTAGATAACCTATCCCGCAATAATATTTCGGCTCTTGCACCTGCTTCGGGCTTATATCTTAATAAAATCTATTATCCATACGAAATATTTTTCAACAATTATAGATAATCATCTATGAATATAATTAAAATTGGCGGTATTCTTTTAAGCGATTTCGCTAACTACGACAAATTCAAAAAGTTTCTTGGTGACTTCTCACGTCCAGCATTCGTTGTCATATCAGCAATTGGAAAAACTACCCGACTTTTGCAAAAAGCAGCATATCAAGCATTCGAGAATAATTATGAAAGTGCAGTCGAAACAATTCACTTAATAAAAGAATTGCATCTATCAATTGTCAATAGAATATTCGGTGCTGAAAATGATGTTAACACCCAATTAAATAATGTGTTTATCGAAATTCAAAATCTAATAAAAGGTATTTCTATAACAAGAGAACTTAACAATAAAATTCTTGATAAAATTTTAGCAAAAGGTGAAATTTTAAGCTCCATTATTGTTTTCAATTACCTGATTAAAAACAATTTCCCTGTTTCTTTGCTGAATGCAAATGATTATATAATTACAGATAATAATTTTGGTTCGGCTAATCCAATTATCGAAGAAACGAAAAAAAGATTAGAAAACCTTGAAATCCAAAACAAAATCTATCTAATTGCGGGATTTTATGGTTCAACTCTTAATGGCGCAACCACAACTATGGGTTACGAAAGTTCTAATTTAACTGCTGCACTTCTGGCTTCTGTTTTTGATGTTGATTCTATTACAATAATTACAGACGTTGATTGTATCTACTCTGCCGACCCTAAATTAATCCAAAATCCAATTCCTGTCGAACGAATTAACAGCAGAACCGCTAAACTACTCTCTAAATTCGGTCTGAAATTAATCCATAATCAAATGATAGATGTTATTGAAAACAAAGATATTATACTTAAATTTACTTCGCTTGATAACACACTCTCAACATTAGTTTCCAACAGTGTCCAAGATGTTAGCACCCCCATTATTTGTTTTAATGATAACATCGAGAGCGACATAACTAATCTTTCACTACCAATTGAAAAAACAAAATCTTTTGTTGCGATTGCCAATGTGAATAATGCTCTACTGATGAAAATAACCGATTTTTTGGGTTCGAGAAACTTGTCATTTGCAATGACTTATTCAAATAAATCGAATTTTTTGCTTGTATTTTTCAGCCAGCAATTGGCTTCCGAAATATCGCAACAATTACACGAAATTATTGTTATCAATTAAAAAGAGATACTCTAAATAATTAAGAAAATTTAAATAAAATTTTTGTAGAGGCACCTCTTATGTGCCTCTACATTAATATTGTGAAACCTTCGGAAGATTTGTAGCCTTCCGAAGGTTCAATTCAACTAACTAAAAGAACAAATAAAAGGCTAACAAAAATCTTAAGCTATTTACAGCTTCAGAATCTTCGACTTTTTTATTCAAAGGAGAAATTTTCTTCCCATAGTATGCAGAAGTCCATTCAGTTTCAAATCCAATTTTCGATTTATTATAATTATAAGCTATCCTTGGGAACACTTTGATTATCTTTTCTATATCAAGACCACGACCGTAAACACTTCCCGAAGGTGCAATGTCATCAGCAGCGCCCAAATTTTGCAAATAGCCGCCTACAATACCAAATTCCCATTCGTCTTTATACATAAGTTCCATCCAACCAGCTACAGCTGAAATTGGAGTAAATTCATAAGTGTGATTAACGTTATCAATTGATTTTATTCCATAACCGCCAACTGTCAGAAAATCAGGATTGTTCTGGAAATAATTGCCCTGTGCTTTTATCTGGAATTTATCGATTTTAACTTTTATATTTCCTGTTGCTGAAATAGTTGTTGCTTTGTCTTCGTTTATATACTTATCTGTTCCAACAGAATAATATGTGAATGGACGGAATGTTTTTGCAGACGCAGCAACTCCTGCATAAAATTGAGGTGTTGAGTAATTAATTCCGAAGCTTGCCTCCGGAATTCCTGAATTCCTGACATACTTGTTTGAATATCCATCGGGACCGTCAATTGTAAAATCACGTTGAGTATTAATAGCAGCAAATACGCTAACTTCGTCAAATTTATGAGTTAATCTAATCTGTGGGGACCGATTAAATGGAAGGAATGGAATACCTGTATTGAAGTTTAATACATCGGGGAAATTTTCAGTAGCAAAAAGTGGATGCCAGAATTGACCAGCACGAATAGTTGTATTATCGAAAATCAAATCGACATAAGCGTGGCGCAGTCTCAATGAATTAATATCTGATTCAGTAGTACCTAAGAACTCAGTTTCCACATATCCTGATGTCCTTCCTCCGAAAATCCCCGGTCCATCAATTTTGGCTGCCAAACGAGTTTGAATTGATAATATGTGGAAATTCCCTATTTCATTCAAATCTTTTCCGTCTTTGTCCAAATTCTTGTTGCTTGGCCACAAAGTAATGTGGTCCTCTCTGATTGAAACCATATTGCGTGTGTTATAAAATGCATCAGTTTTAACAAATCCTGAAAACTTAATGCTAAAAGCATCGCTTTGAGCAAACAAACCTAAGTTTGCAATTAAAAAAGTTACAATTGCAGCAATTAACATTTTAGAAAGTTTCATAAGAACTCCATATTTGTTAAAAAAAATAAGAAGATAAGTTTATAAAGGATAAAACTGTATTTTATTATTTTATGAGTAAAAATTAATTGAATTTTAATTTTTCGTGTCCGGAGTGAGAAATGGATATAAATAATTAAGGCCAAGCTTACCTGAACACTCTAAGATTTTGCCTACCGTTGCTTCCTTCCGGACCTGGCGGGGTTTGGCAACTCTTAGCTGTTAGGGGCTTGACCCGAAAATTTCTTTACGAACTACAAAATTAACAAAATATTTGATAAATACAAAATTTTTTGAAA
>JAKIZO010000119.1:287-553 GCA_022707965.1 Bacteroidota bacterium | reverse complement strand
AAAATCGCCTTCCTTAAAAACGCGATCACCGATTTTCATTACTTTTTTCTGATAATCTATATGAATAGCACTGCAACCGACGATACAACATTTGCCCCATCCGCGAGCAACAAGCGCCGCATGGCTGGTCATACCACCGCGAGCAGTTAAAATTGCCTGTGAGGCGCGCATACCGTCCACATCTTCAGGATTGGTTTCCTCGCGTACCAAAATTACTTTTTTGCCTGCTTTGGCCCATTCGACGGCATCGGCTGAAGAGAATACAA
>JAKIZO010000119.1:0-258 GCA_022707965.1 Bacteroidota bacterium | reverse complement strand
GGCAAACCTTTGGCAAGCGGTTCTATTTTTTTCTCGTGTTTCGGATCAATAATAGGGTGCAGTAATTCATCGAGTTGAGAAGGCGAAACTCGCAAGACCGCTTCTTCTTTGGTGATGAGTTTTTCATTCAACATATCTAATGCCATCCGTACGGCGGCGGGACCATTACGCTTACCGATGCGGCATTGGAGCATAAAAAGGCGCCCCTTTTCAATGGTGAATTCGATGTCTTGCATATCGCGGTAGTGTTTTTCAAGG
>JAKIZO010000118.1 GCA_022707965.1 Bacteroidota bacterium | reverse complement strand
TAATATAGTACAATTCAGAGAACGAGCAAACGAAGAACTGGCATTATACAAGAAAGCGGTCGCGATACTAATATAGTACAATTCAGAGTGCTTTGGGTATTAATGCTTCCCCAAAGTCTTTTAGACGGAATGGTTCTATCTGGCATTTAAGGACTCCATCTACTTCGCATCGGTTAAACTCTTCAATATACTTTATTTTTTCTAATGGTACCATTGTTATAAAATGCCATCGCATTCTCATTGCGTCTGCACGTGTTATCTCTGTTATGTTGTCGTTTTCGTCTATAAATACGTATTCGTTATCATTTTGATGCATTATAGCTTTCAGTGGAATGAAGCGATTGAATTTAATTCTACTCATTATTTTTCTCCTTTATTATTTGTTTACGATATGTTGGTCGCGATACTAATATAGTACAATTCAGAGCAATTGCTTTATAAATGTTCAACAACTATTAAGTCGCGATACTAATATAGTACAATTCAGAGGTTCTTGCAGAGAACATCTCTCTGACAAGAGCTGCAAAGTCGCGATACTAATATAGTACAATTCAGAGAAC
>JAKIZO010000117.1 GCA_022707965.1 Bacteroidota bacterium | reverse complement strand
GAAGATATATTAAACATATATGAAAAATATAATGTCAATGGACATATTGAATGGAAAAAAGATAAATAAAATGACTGCAGCTAACAGCGGCTATACGCCATTGAAACGTCGCATACACCGAAAACGTTATATGCAATTGCCCCGCCCTTTGTGGACATGTAATAATTGCTGGAACAACCGGCGTCTGTGATGGTTGAACTGAGCTGTATATAAATAATAATTGGAGGAATAACAATGAGTTACAGAGATTCTGCATCGTTTGGAAAAAGACAAGAATATGTTGTTGTTGCAGAATTATTAAAACGAGGATTTGACGTATATATGACATTAGTAGATGACCAGGGTATCGACTGCATATTACGAATAAATAATAAAACCTATATAGACATTCAGATAAAGGCCCGATCAAAAACAGCCGTACAATGGAATTTTTTTGCAGGTATGACAATAAAGCCTTATAATAATTATTACTTTATCTTTTATACTGAAAAAAATGATACTTTTTGGACAATGCCTTCACATGATGTCGTAAATTTGGCTATTACAAATAAAAATGGGGAAAATGCGGGTAAACATTCATTAA
>JAKIZO010000116.1:270-585 GCA_022707965.1 Bacteroidota bacterium | reverse complement strand
CTTTAACATTGGATAGTGCGGGAATTGAATATTTAAAATCTTTTCCGGTATATTTTTGCATAATCAAATTCAGGCTGCTTTCTTTTTCCTGCAAATTTTCGATAAATTTAACGCTTCCGGTGCAAATTACACTTTTTGAATCCATACGGTAACTGCAGGCAACTTCAGGATGCTGAAAAACAAGTTTATTGCCGGAGCAAAATGTTACAGTTACTAGGTTATTTTGAGCTATCAACTCCTGATGTCTTCCGGTTGGCGCAGAATGCAGGATAATTTCACCATCGTGATAAGCAAAATTCATTGGGAAAACATACG
>JAKIZO010000116.1:0-230 GCA_022707965.1 Bacteroidota bacterium | reverse complement strand
AGTCCGACAAAACAAATCGGACATTCATTTATAATGGCTTCCATCTCAGAAGTTTCTGTAAGTATGTATGTTTTCATTAATTTTTGTAGGATGTTAGTTACGAGTTACGAGTTACGAGTTACGAGATATAGTAAACAAGTAAATAGAAAAAAATAATCATGAAACCTCTCTAACGTGAGGAAAGCCTGAAACTCGAAACACAAAACTCAAAACACGAAACAATAAATAAA
>JAKIZO010000115.1 GCA_022707965.1 Bacteroidota bacterium | reverse complement strand
TACACAAATAATTTTAACAACACATAGCCCGGCTATTGTTAAACTATTAGAGTTTGAACAATTAATACTTCTTAAAAAAGAAAATGGGAAAGTTGAAGTGTTAAACATTGAGAAAAATGAATTACCATATCCCTCTTTAAATGAAGTTAACTTTTTAGCTTTTGGTGAAGCAGACGAAGAATATCACAATGAGCTTTATGGGTATATTGAAAGTGAAGGGAAACTAAATGAATACAAAAATGGTAAAAGCACTATAAAGTATAAACGTGAAAAAAATAGTCAAGTTGTTCAGAAGGATAAAATACTAAGTGAATTTATTAGACATCAAATTCACCATCCTGAAAATAAGCTAAATGATAGATTTACCTTTGAACAACTTCAGGAATCAATAAAATTAATGCGAGAATTTATTAAAAATAAAATGAGTTAAAAATACGCCGCCTAACAACGGCTATACGCCATTAAAACGTCGCATAGCCGTGGAACGTAGAAACAATACAAAAAATAATACACTATATCTGAGAAGCCTACAAGCTCGCCATTTTGCTCTCAAGTTCTTCCCATTCAGCATATTTTTGGGTAAGT
>JAKIZO010000114.1:354-590 GCA_022707965.1 Bacteroidota bacterium | reverse complement strand
CTTCAGCTGGAACTACTCCCGGAATACCGAAAAATTATGTTGTGCATCAATATAGTGGTTATGGAAATTCGTTGATGATGGGTTATTTAATGGGACATTCTTCATTACTTTGGATTATGCCGTTCCATCCTGCTTTCTATTATTCTAAGCCCTATTATGTGGAAAACCCGGACGGCACTATGGAGGTTTATCCTCCTACTTTTTCAATTGAAAGAGTTCTCATTACTATTCTGATT
>JAKIZO010000114.1:0-281 GCA_022707965.1 Bacteroidota bacterium | reverse complement strand
ACCAAGAACTCAATCATCATTTTTGTAGCTGATTAAGAATCAAATGCAATTTATGCAGAATTTTATTAATTCTATCTCAAATAAAGTTCTCTATAAATATAGTGTTGTACTCCATTATCGTCTATATCAACTTCGATTAATCCTTTTGTTATAAAATCTTCTAAAATTGCTCTTGTCATATCGATAGATAAATTCATATAAAGAGCAGCTTCAGACAGAGTAAAACGCCCATTCATTTTTGATGCAAGCAATAGCACCTGACGTTCAGTATTAGGATTGCT
>JAKIZO010000113.1:351-600 GCA_022707965.1 Bacteroidota bacterium | reverse complement strand
ATATTATCAATGTTACCTTGTAGCGGTTCAAAATTTCCGTCCTCTAAATAATTATTGTAAGTATCATTCTACATCGTTTTTTTATTTATTATAAATTGCTTTATTAAAACCTTCGGAAGGTTCCAAACCTTCCGAAGGTTCATTGTAGTGAATTATTATGCAGCCCATTTAATATCAATGATAAAATCTAATCTTGTTCATTTTTCAATCGCAAGTTCGGACAACTTCTATTGTTATTCTACGGTTTTG
>JAKIZO010000113.1:0-264 GCA_022707965.1 Bacteroidota bacterium | reverse complement strand
GAATTTTTGGTCTTGATGAACCATATCCTATTGTTCTTGCGATTTTATATTCAGGAACACCTTGCTCGATAAGCCACTGACGCACTTTCTTAGCACGTAAATCTGATAATTCCTGATTACGTTTTGGATTTCCCTCTTCCGATGCGTGTCCTTCGATTGATACTTGCAAACTATCGCATTGGTTAATATATTCAAGCAATCTCATTAGATTACGAATTGTTCCCGGATACTCGAAATTAAACAAATCTGTATTAACAATAAATA
>JAKIZO010000112.1:329-600 GCA_022707965.1 Bacteroidota bacterium | reverse complement strand
CGACAGCGGCGGCAAGACAGCCCTCCGGAAGCTCATGAAGAGGCGAAACTGATCGGATCTTCCGCCACAATGGTTGAGTTTTACAAGCAGATCGCACGGGTCGCGGATTCCCCGGCGAGTGTGCTTATCGAAGGTGAAAGCGGAACGGGAAAGGAATTAACCGCACGATCTTTGCATTTCATGTCATCGCGACGCCATAAGCCTTTTGTAGTGGTGCACTGCGGGGCGATTCCCGACAACCTGCTCGAATCGGAACTTTTCGGCTATGAAA
>JAKIZO010000112.1:0-270 GCA_022707965.1 Bacteroidota bacterium | reverse complement strand
TGTCCACATCGCTGCAAAGCAAGTTTCTGCGGTTCATGCAGAATGGAGAAGTGCGCAGAATTGGCGGACATGAAGTTCAGCATGTTGCGGTTCGCGTGGTCGCGGCCGCCAATAAAAACATGGATGAAGAAGTTCACGCAGGTCGCTTCCGACTGGATCTCCTGTACCGATTCATTGTGCGGCTGCGTGTCCCTTCTTTGCGGGAAAGAAGGGAAGATATCCCCCTGCTGATCGAAGCGATGCTAAAAAAATTGGGCTATCCCGGCGTAC
>JAKIZO010000111.1 GCA_022707965.1 Bacteroidota bacterium | reverse complement strand
AACAAAAAAGTTATAATTACAGGGAAAACAGAATTATTAATGGTATTTCATAGCATAACCAAAAACAAAAGAAAAGTTGAAATATTATTGAAATTAAGCAAAGATAAATTGTTAATTTAGCGGGTGAAAAAGCAAAAATGAGGTGAAAATGCCACCCACAATTCAAATATTTGGCACTAAGAAGTGCAAAGAAACAGCCAAAGCAATCCGTTTCTTCAAGGAACGCGGCGTGAAAATACAGTTCATCGACCTCGCAGAAAAGGGACCAAGCAAAGGCGAACTCGAAAGCATCGCCCGCAATGTGCCTATCGAGGAACTTATCGACCGCGAGAGCAAGCAATACAAGCAACGCCAGCTCGAATACAAAGTCTTCGACATCTGGGAAGAACTGCTCGCCGACCCGCTCCTTTTGCGAACACCTATAACTCGTTTCGGGCAGGAAGCACAAATCGGAGTAGTCCCCGAAACGTGGAAAAAGTGGATTGAAAAAGCGAAATAGTTTGATTGGCGAATTAGACGCCTGCAAACACTTGCTTTCTTGCGATAATTATTCTATAAGCGGTAGCACAGACATTCTTGTCTGTGCAATGACGTCGAAGGAT
>JAKIZO010000110.1 GCA_022707965.1 Bacteroidota bacterium | reverse complement strand
AAAATAGACAGTACTCGGTCTGAACATAAAACTTCTGAACATGAAAACTACTTAACTGTAAAAGAAATAATTTCACCAGAAATATTGATATTAAATAATGGATTAAAAATACGGTTATTAGGAGTAAAAGAAAACCCGGGAAAGAAAGGAGATGCTATTCAATTTTTAAGAGAAAAAACCAGAGGAAAAAAAATATTTTTAAAGTTTGATACTACTATAAAATATGATGATAATAATACTTTACTTTGCTATCTCTATTTATTTAATAAGACATTTTTAAATGCACATTTGATTAAAAATGGTTTAGTTGATGTGGATACAGCATTTGATTATAAGTACAGGTCAAAATTTTTATGGCCAAAGAATGGATACTCAATAGTGTAATGAATCGCTTTCAACTAAATTTCAAAAGAAATGTAGGACCAACCTCTGAATCAATTAGAAAATGCGCACCAAAGACAATTGATGAATGGAGGGAATATTATTTCAAAAATGTTCGAACTAAAGAACACATTGAAGAACTTGGTAAAAAACTGTATATAAAAATAACAGAAGTTATTCAAGCAGAAGTTGCTGGAATCACGGAAGAAGATTGTATTAAATA
>JAKIZO010000010.1 GCA_022707965.1 Bacteroidota bacterium | reverse complement strand
GCTGAAACATTTGCATCAATTGACATATTGTTATCATTGAGAATGACAATAATATCTCTTTTTTGGACGCCAGCATTATTCATTGCTTCAAATGCAAGTCCGCCGGTCATAGAGCCATCGCCGATGACAGCTGCAACTTTGAAATTTTCGCCCTTTAAATCGCGAGCAGTTGCCATCCCCAGTGCAGCAGAAATGCTGGTGCTCGCGTGACCTACACCAAAAGCATCGTATTCAGATTCAGAGGGTTTCAGAAAACCCGAGAGCCCACCCTTCTGGCGAATTGTATGAAGTGCATCTCTTCGCCCGGTGAGTATTTTATGGGGATAGCCCTGATGCCCAACATCAAAGACAATCTTGTCCGTCGGAGTATCAAAAACGTAGTGAAGAGCAACTGTAAGTTCAACAACCCCAAGACCCGCACCGAAATGCCCGCCCGTTTTGGTAATGGTATCTATCATAAAATCGCGAACTTCATCACATACTATTGGAAGCTCCTCCAATGGTATTTTTTTGAGGTCTTCAGGCGAATCTATTTTCAATAGATATTTATAGTTTTTCATTTTTCTTAAATAAACTTTAACAAAACTTTAAATATGACGATTAATCAAAAAGTTAGTTTTAATTATTCTAAAATGGTACATTCAACATCGGCAATCCCATCTTGTAGCATATCGAGTTGGCGGGCAGCTTCGTAGGATAGGTCTATAATTCTGCCTTCTACAAAAGGACCTCTGTCGTTTATAACTACCACTACTGAGCGATTATTCTTTAAGTTTCTAACTTTTAGTTTTGTCCCAAATGGCAACGAACGATGAGCCGCAGTGAGCTTATTTTGGTCGAACACTTCTCCGCTTGCAGTTGAGCGGCCGTGAAATTTATCAGCGTAGTATGACGCTTTTCCTCTAAAAGTGTATCCAGATGGGAATTCAGCATCTTTGGTGTTGGAGGAAGAATTGATACGAGCATTATTATTGCTAAAAGTATTATTATCTGTAAATCGAACTGCCGAAGCACACGAAACAAGAAAAATTGAGGTAGAAACAAACAATAATAATAATTTCATACAAATTCGTTTATTGTTTTATAATACATACAAATTTAAACGATATTCTTGTGCAAAAAAATACTTTTGAATTATTAATGATAATTTTATAAATTAAGCTTAATTGTTAATCAACTTTAATCGCAATAAAATTATCAATATGAGGGGAAAGAATGGCAGACCAGGCACAAAGGATAGTTTTTTTATTAAAAAAACTTCAGATGGGAAACAAATACACAACTTCGGAAGCGTATGAAATGATTTGTAAAGAATTTGGACCGCATTCTTTAAGAACGGTTCAGCGGGATATGTTGCTTCTTCAAAAGTGCGAACCAACAGTCAATGCTACTCGTGTTGGGAAAGAGCATTTATGGTTTATCCCGAAGGAAATTCGAAAAGCCGAAGCAATGATGAGAATTGATAATAATGAAATTTTGTCCTTTTATATTCTGAAAGCTCACTTAAAAACATTTAACGGGACTGTAATAGAAGATGATATTAACAGGTTAATTGATAAGCTTGAAAAATTTGCTCCCGATGAGATATACGCTCCCGAAAGTTTATTTTGGGACCAAAATATTGGTTATTTTGATTACTCAAAGTATAATGACATATTAAAAGATATCATTGATGCAATTGTAAATAAAAAATGGATAAATATTGACTATAATACGTCAAGCAAAGGCATAATAAACAAAATATTGATTAACTTGCGATGCTTGTTTACATATAGCGGTGCGTTATACGCAGTGGCTTACGTTCCAAAACACGATTCACACATAGCACTTGCATTGCACAACATAGTAAATATGGAAGAAGTCCCGAACTTCAAGAAAAAATTGCCTGAATTTAGTTTCAAGGAATGGACTAAAAATAGATTTGGCGTGTTCTATGGCGAGCCAAAACGCATTGTTCTTACAATCAAACCCGAATTCAAGCATTATTTCATCAATAGAAAATGGCATCAATCTCAAAACTTGATTGAAGAAGAAGATGGAAGCTTGACAATGGAATTGAAAGTCCCGCTTGGACCTGATTTTATTAGTTGGCTGTTGAGTTGGAGTTCTGCAATAATTATCAAAAAGCCCAAAGAATTAAGAAAAGCAATCATTGAAAAACTTGAAAAAGCTTTGATAGATTATGATTACAAAGAAATAGAAGGAAATGAATAATGAAAGTTAGAGAAATCATTGAATTTGCTATCAACAAAGAAATTGAAGCAATTGAGTTTTACAAGAAGCTCCAAAATATAGCGAAACTCCAATCGAGCAAAGCATTTTTGAAAGAGTTAGAAGAAATGGAAGTTTCTCACAAAAATATTCTCCAAAATTATCTTGATAATCCTTCGGAAATTAGCTTAATAGAGCAACCTACAAATTTACAGATAAGCGATTTTATGGATGATGTGGAAGCGGAAAGCGATATTACTTTTCAGCAAATATTAATTATTGCAATGAAAAGAGAAGAACGAGCAATGAGTTTATATCAACAATTGGCTGCACAAGTCGAAGGTGAAGCTCGAAATGTGTTTATTCGTTTGTCGCAAGAGGAAGCAAAGCATAAACTACAACTTGAAACGATTTATGATGAAGAAATTTTAAAAGAAAATTAGAATAAATATGAAAAGAAAAATTTATTTACTATTTGCCATTTCAATATTTGGTATGGTTTGCAATTTAATCGCTAACCCTTGGGAAATGTCGTTGCAACGGCTGCGAGAAGGCAACGAGCGGTTTGTTGCAGGACAATCTGCTCACCCAAATCGATCACTTGAACGAAGGCAGGAAACAGCAAGCAAAGGGCAAAAGCCATTTGCTACAATTCTTGCTTGTTCGGACTCACGAGTGCCTGTAGAAGTATTATTCGACCAAGGCGTTGGTGATTTGTTCGTTGTTAAAGTAGCGGGAAATGTTGCTGATGTTGATGAAATTGCAACCATCGAATATGGAACTGAACATTTAGCGACACCTTTACTTGTAGTATTAGGTCATACCAAATGCGGTGCGGTAACAGCTGTTGCAAGTGGTGCTCATTTAGAAGGGCATTTACCTAAATTAGCTGATAAAATAAAACCCGCTTTCGAAAAAGTTCAAAAAGAGCATTCTGATAAGCATAACTTAGTAGATTTAACGATAAAAGAAAATGTCTTCCAGACCATTAGCGATATTATTTCGAATAGTAAGATAATAGGACACTTGATTGAAGAGAAAAAGCTCCAGGTTGTTGGGGCAATTTATGATATAGAAACGGGTAAAATCGAATGGTTGGGCACTCATCCCGATGAGAAAAAACTTGTTGAAATTTCTAAACACAGCGAGGCACAACATTCCGATAGCAAAAGCTTTTTCACTACGAAGAATTTTATTTTTATGGCAATTTTCATTGTTCTTGTGAGTTTGCTTGCAACTATATTGGTATTTATTTTAGCAAAACGGAAGTCTTAATTGAAGAAACATCTTTACATACTGGTAATAATTCTATTATCAGCAAATGTTTCTCTCTCTCAGTGGATAAATAAAAATACTGATGCAACATTCCAGATTAATTCTTCTCATTTTGTAGATGCTAACAACGGCTATATAGTCGGAATGTTTGGGGCAATTGCCAAAACAACCAATGGCGGTAGTAGCTGGATTAGCCAGAATGTTAGCAATACTAATATGCTACTTGGTGTCAATTTCACTAATGTTACAACGGGTTGGGCGTGCGGATTGTTCGGAATTATTTTAAAAACGACAAACGCTGGAAGCAACTGGAATCTTCAATTCAGTGGAACAACAAATGATTTGCTCAGAATTCTGTTTGTTAATGCTACAACTGGCTGGGCAATCGGTAGGTCAGGTACAATAATCAAGTCAATCACTGGTGGTGCATTGTGGACACCACAGTCAAGCGGCACTACGGAAGATTTACTGGGTATTTCCTTTATTAATTCAACAACTGGCTGGGTTGTCGGTGCAAACGGCACAATACTTAAAACAACAAATGGCGGGTCGTCCTGGGTTTCATTAACCAGCGGCACAACAGAAAACCTTGCAGGTGTTAGCTTTGTTAATGCTAACGTCGGTTACGTCGTCGGTGGCAATGGCACAATACTTAAAACAACAAATGGTGGCGCTTCCTGGACGCAGCAAACAAGTGGCACAACTGCTCAACTTACAGCAGTGCATTTCTACGATACGAATAACGGTGCTTGTGTTGGTGTTGGTGGAAAAATATTAAGAACAACAAATGGCGGAGCGAACTGGCTTGATGAATCTACAAGTGCAGCCGTGCAATTAACCGATGTTCAGTTCGTTTCTCCAACGGTTGCTTATGCTGTCGGATATGGTGGAAATGTTCTTCGATATGAACAAAGTTCATTGCCACCTCCAAATTTAATCTCACCTGCAAACAATTCAACAAACATATTGCCGAATGTATCACTTAGTTGGAGCAATGTACCGCTTGCTTCCTCTTATAGAGTCCAAGTATCCACAAATAGTTCGTTCAGCAATTTCGTTGTGAACACAACTACAACATCTACGAGCTTTCAATTGCAATCTTTGCTGTTAAACACGACATATTACTGGCGGGTTTGCTCCAAAAATGCAACAGATTCATCTATCTGGTCGAGCATATTTAGCTTCACAACTACTGATAGCGTAACGCAGAATATTACTCTTTCCGCAGGATGGAATTTGGTCTCATTGAACGTACTTCCATTTGATAGCTTGTTTTCGCAAATAAAGCAAAAAACAGGGAATAAATTAATCATTGCCAAAGCCGCTGATGGTAGAATTTTTTCCCCACCTTTTGCAAATACTCTCTCATCGTGGAACAACAAAGAATCTTATTTGATATTGGCTTCGGATTCTGTAAGCTTCGGAGTTACGGGTTTTGCAATTAGTCCTGAAAATTTCCCAATCAATCTGAATAGAACGGGTTGGCACTGGATACCTTACACAAGGAACACAAATATTTCGCCTGCTCTTGGTTTAATTTCATTGATAGGAATGTACGACCACGTAAAAGATACCGATGGCAATTCCTATCAAACAAATTCCTCCGGTACATTGCAAAATTTAGTGCCTGGAAAAGGTTATATTATTTACATTACAAATCCAAATGCTTCATTGCTCTATCCACCAAATTAGATGAAAATTTAATTAAAACATTTTTAATTTTCTACGTCTAATTCAATTAAATAAAAAATAAGTTATCTTATTTGAGTAATAATTTATTATGAAAAAACTAATATTTTTATTAGTAGCAATCTTCCCATATCTTGCGAAAAGCAATGTAGTTATTTCTTATATCCAGCCTGATATTGTTGCCCCCGGAATGAATAGTTACCTCGAATTTATTGCTCCATATAACACTTATGGGAATTTTGGCAAAGACACAACTTTTTACAATTTGCCCACCGATACTTTAAAAATCGAAGTTGTAAATCCGAACGACAGATGGAAGGTAACGTTTGGTCCCTTGGTGGTTAGCTGGCAGGGACGATTGATTTCGACGCAAGTTTTTGCCCATCCATCGTTGAAACCGAACTCGTGGGATTGGAGCTTGTTAGAGCAAGATTTTAAAATAAAAGTTCGTATCAATAAAAATGGCGTTCTTTCGAATGAAGTAGATTTATATATTGTCCAGCCATTCCCATTTGGAGATAAGAGCAGCAGCACAGAAAACATTCTTGGTGCGGGCTTGCTTGGCAAACGTTCCCCACGTGGGGCAATGATTGTTGATTCGATGATATTGGCTAACCAAACTTACTATGTATCTACATCAGACACAGACCCATTTACACCTGGAAATCAGGGCTTTTTGCCGTTTATTCTTATATCGAAAGGTGCAATCAGAGGTGGTGCAAACACTCTCATTTCTGTTGATGGTGGATTAAGCGGTGGTCAGCAGAGGCTATTAGATGCGGGTCCTGGTGGTGGAGGTGGTGGTGGAAGGTTCTACGATGCAGGGCTGTTTTCGGATAACTCTCAAAATGGTGATGACGGTGGGAATGGCTTTACTGGTGGTGGAGGTGGTGGGCGAAATAATAGCAGTCTGCCCCTTGTTACCAATTCTATGAAACTTCCTGGAATAGGGACTTTCGAAGCAACCGGGAGTACACCCGCAAGAGGCTATTCATTGAATGGTGTTCCACCAAGCTACATTCCTAATGTTTATGAATCAGCGGGCGGTGGAACAGGGCATCCTTTTGGTCGCTCAGGCGAACATTGCAACGACGGAAACAATTGCAATCCACCAGGTGGCTACGGTGGCGGTTCTGGTGTCAAACAGAATACTCCGGGTGGTTCAGGCGGTAATGCTACTGATGGTGATGGCAGTAATAATTCAGGCGGGAAGGCTGTTGGCAATAAAATGATAACTCCTCTGGCCGGTGGCAGTGGTGGTGCAAGCGGGAACCCACAGTCTGGTGGTAATTTCTCAGGTAGTGGCGGCGGCGGAGGCGGTGCGATATTGATTTATGCACCCGAAATAAGCAATGTACAAATTTCCGCAAAAGGCGCAAATGGTCAGAATGGTGTCAATTCTTCAAATGGAGGTGGTGGCAGTGGTGGTGCAGTCGTTACATCAGCTAAATTATCTGTTAATAATGGTAGTACTCAATCAATTTTTATTGAAGGTGGAAAAGCTGGTGGCGGCACAAGCCAATTCGGTGGTTGGGGACGTGTCCGTCGTGATGCACCATCGTGGAATGTAAATATAGGCAGTGCTGCTTCTGTCCCTGTAACTTATTACCAGGGACCAACATCAGACACTACAAGATACATAAAGCCTCTTGTACCATTTTGGGTTAGTGGCAGCAAAAGATTTGAAGATTCTTTGCAAATATGGCTCAAACCTGAAACACGTGAATGGACATATATTACTACAATTCCTCCCAACCAAATTTTCTGGGAAGTGCAGATGCTTCTTGATAGAACTGATTCTGTCTATTATCTTGTTGCTATGCAAAGTGTTCCCAATCCCGATAAATCGAACGAATATCGAGCTGAACCTGACTTTTTGATGACACAAGCAGCAGCAAATGTGCTTATTTTAGAGAAAATACCTGAATTTTATTGCCAGGATACCCTTTTCAACGATACTTTGCTCGCTTGCGACGGACAAGAAGTCAAATTCAAGGCAAGAATTCACAATTTAGGGGACGCTGATTTAGTTCTCTCGGACGCATATTCTGCAAAAGGCTTTCTTTCGTCGAACATAAATAATACAATTGTTCCTCCATTTGATAGCTTAGATATTGAAATAACTTATACTTACAACCAAAATCATCCGCTTATAATTAACGACACTCTATTTATTAATCATAATGATAATTGGACAGGGGCTCAAAATCCATTTCCTATTGCTGTTAATCTTAACTTGTTAGATATAATTTTATATTCGAATTTGCATAGTATTATCCAGCCATTCAGCAAAGAAATCAATCTCACAAGTGTAAGAACGTATTCTATTAATGCTTGTCTGGGCGAAAGCTACAAGATAATTGCAAGCGTTGGAAATTTGACCGATACTACTATTAATTTAGAAAACATATTGACAAATGGTTCAGATATAAGTGTCCAAATTATTGGTAATCGTGCAATTCCTCGACTGGATACCTGCACTTATGTGATTGATTTGACTGCTAATAACTTAGGAACAACAAGTTATATTCTATACTATAAATTAGCTGAATGTGATAATATTATTGATTCATTAGAAATCATTTTGATAACTACACAAGCTGAACTTACTTTTCTGGATGACGGCAATTTCCCCGACACACGCATTGGAAACTCAAATTTGAAAGGAATTAGGCTTCGAAATACAGGCAATTCAAGAATATATGTTAGCTCGGTTAGCGTCTCTGGAAATGATTTTTCGATAGTTGATGTAATGCCAGGTGTTTCAGGAGTTTTAAATCCTAATGAAGAAATAAATATAACCGTTAGATTTTCTCCGACAAATCAAGGTGATGTGTTTGGAAGCCTGAAAATAACTACTTTGCCAACAGATAGCACGTGTGTATATAATATCGAACTTCCACTTCGCGGTAAGGGATTAGAAACAAGCGTTATTGCTTCAAAATACCTTCTTGATTTTGATACATTATTTACCTGCCAGATTGCTTATGATACTGTTTATATTATCAATCCAAGTGGGTCGAATTTTAGATATGAGATTATCCCACCCGCAAAAATTGTTGGTTCAAATGCATTTGTGATAATAGAACAACCATTATCACAAGTAGCTGTCCAGCCAGGCGATTCTGTGCAATATATTATTAAATTTGAGCAAGGATTTCCGGGAAATCACTTAGCAGAATTGATTATCAACACCAATGAACCTGGCTATGAAGAAGTGAAAATACAACTAAAAGGGACAAAAGATACTCTAAATATTGAGATTATTCCAAATCCTATTGATTTAGGGAATGTCGATGTTGGTTCGACTGTTGCTTCAACTTTTAGCATAAGAAACAACGGGCTACTGCCCGTAAATTTAAAAAACATAAGGTTCGAAAATCAGCAAATTGAAGGTAGTTTTTCACCTTCAAATGCTGAAATCCTACCAAATGAGGTTGAATATTTTGATTTTTCAATCAAAATTAACAAACAAAATAGAAATTCAGAACCGATTTTACTCGAATTTGAAGAGTGCGACTGGATTGCAACTGAGCTTATAAAATTGAATAAAATCTATTCTCATCCAATCACAAATAGCCCGGTAGACTGGGGGATTGTTTCAGGTTGCGAAGATACAGTTAAATCAATATACGTAAGAAATTCTTCATCAAATCCATTTGAATTGAAATCGTGGCAAATTGATGGGATTGACAAAGATTTATTCCATTTCCGCGGACAAAATTATACATTACCAAGAAGCTTTGGACTAAATGAAACTTTTGAGTTGGTAATATCATTTGAGCCGCTGTACAGCCCGAATGGTAATAAACAAGCGTATGTTGTTTTCGAAGCTGAAAGCAATGGCGAAGACACTACAATTATTGTTCAACTGCGGGGCGAGAAGCGTTCAACTGCAATAGCAGTGCCTGATTATATCGATTTTGGTGGAAAAGTAGTTAATACTGTTTCTCAATTGAGTTTTACGTTCACCAACACAGGTATTTTCCCAATTACAATTACCTCAATTGACTTGCCAAAGAATTATCCAGCAGTATTTTCAGTTGAACCCAATATTTCGGGAGTTACTCTAAACCCACAGCAGCAACAAGTTTTCACTGTCAGCTTTTTACCAACACAGCAAATTCGGTATTTAGACACAATTGTAATTAATACCAAATATATCAATTGTGAGGAAAAAGTATTCATCTATTTAGATGGCACAGGGCTCCCACCTCGTATAATGACTTTAAGGATACCAAACTTAGAATTGCTCGACCCACGCTGGACAGATTATCCTATTCCAATTTATGCCAAATTAGAAAATGACACTTTGCAAAACTATAATATTGATACGCTTCTGCTTGAATTCAATAGAAGCCTATTCTATCCGAAAACTGTTACAAACGGCAGAATTATAAGCAACAACATAGTTAATCATAATAGAATAATCGGAGTTGAGATTAACAACATTAATATTGCTCAATTGAACGTAGAAAGAAAAATAGCTGAAATAGTGGGCGACGTTTTGCTTGGGAACGATACTGCAACGGCGATTAACTTTTTGAGCGTTAGCAACCCTGATGCTTTGAGAGTTCAAGAATTTTATCTTGAAAATGGCTCATTATCGATTAAAGTTTGTTCGGAAGGCGGAAATCGATTGCTTGATGTGCATAACCGCCCTGTTACGATTATTGTTTCGCCAAACCCATTCTCAGACAATACTTCAATTACGCTTAATTTGCTTGAAAATGGTTTTCACAAGCTTGAATTATATAATTTGAATGGTGTGATGGTAGATGAAATTAGTTCTTTCGAAATTGGACAATCCGTAAATAAAGAGAAAACAGTTTATATCAATTCTTCAAGATTAGCCAATGGTATTTATTTGCTCAAATTAACTACACCAACGACTTATTACACAAAATTATTAGTTGTAAATAAGTAGTAAAGGATAAATCAATGACAAAGTATTTTAAAGTTGTTATTATCGTTTTGGTATTTTCGAGCAGTTTTATTTTTTCTCAACAAAGAGCAGTGCAATTTTATTTAGGCGGATATTTCGGGCTTAACTACAATAATCACATTGCATCGTTCAACAAATTAGACGAAAAGTACGCTAATTGCTGTCCGAAGTTCAAAAGTGCAGATGGCAGCGGTCTTTCAATAGGTGGCTTGTTCGAAAAGAATATTAACAAGCAATTTTCGTGGGGCTTAAAATTTGGCTTCTCTCAATTAGATGGCACTTTTTCGCCAAAAGAGATTATTGGAAATACCGAAGTTCGAGAAGAAGCCCCGCCTCACAACACAATTTTAGTGCAAAGAGCCGAAGTCGAACATTATTTAGCAAGCAAGTTATTTACACTTGGTGCAGAGCCATACATTTCGTATAATATTTTCGATAGATTAAACTCTATTGTCGGGCTGAGACTGTCCTACTTGTATTTGGCTGAATTTTCTCAAAAAGAGAAGATCCTGCGTCCCAATAATGTTACGTTTATTAATGGTTCAAGAATACGAAATGAATTTAACAATGAAGAAATTCCTGCTCACAATGCTTTTCAACTATTCGGGAACATTGGAATTAGTTACGACTTGAAGATTGGAGCCAATTCATTTATGTCCCCCGCTGTAAATTTCTATATTCCATTTACAAACATTTCAAAAGTAGATTGGAAAGTTAATACTGTACAATTCGCTTTGAATTTAAAATTCCCTATTTACGAACCAAAGCCTGTTACTCTGCGAGACACAATAATTGAAAAAGATACCGTTGTCATTGTCGATAAGAGTGTGAAGACGGAATTTGTTCGACTTGCTAAATCTACACGTCAAACAAAAATAATCGATAATGAAAAAGATAATATAGAAAGAACAATTATTAAAGAATATTACGAACGGGTTGTTCCAAAAGAGGTATTATTAGATGTTAGTTTCGATGTATTTGGGGTTGACCGTCAAGGCAAACGAACGGAAAATCCAGTTTTGATAATTGAGGAAGTAGAAACCGAAGAAGGATTTCCATTGCTTCCGTACGTGTTTTTCCCGCCAGGGGAAAATTCACTTGAAAAAACTAAAATGAAAAGAATACCAAAAGAAGAAACTTCGAAGTTTAGTGAAATTAAGCTCGAATGGAACACACTGGAAATCTACTATCAATTGCTCAATATAATTGGGTCCCGTCTGCGAAATAATCCAAAAGCTAATATTACACTGACTGGTACTAACAACAACGCCGGAATAGAACAAAACAACCTGCAACTTTCATTGGAGCGGGCAGAAGCAGTTAAGAGATATCTTGTCGATGTCTGGGGAATTGAACCCCAGAGAATTAAAACGCAAGCAACAAATTTGCCCGCAAAACCCACAAATCCTGTTATTCCAGAAGGTATAGAAGAGAATAGCCGTGTTGAAATTACTTCAGATGATGTTAGCATTATCGCACCTGTCTATATGAAAGAAATAGATATTATCGCTAACCCACCTGTCATTGAAGTAAGACCACTAATCCAAACAAGCGTTGGTATTAAAGACCATAAATTGGAAATTGCACAAGGCAACGAAATAATTAGAACTTTCGAGGGAAAAGGAACGCCTGAACAATTCACCTGGGAAATTGTTCAAAATCCAATCCCCAAATTAGAACAAGAAGCTATAATTACTCTAACCGTTGAGGACAACGAAAATCAAGTAAAAAAACATTCGAAAAATGTTACTATTCATCAAAAAACTATTCGCAAAAAGCGTGAAATTATCGAAGATGATTACCGCATTGAGCGTTATTCGCTAATTTTGTTCGATTTCGACAAATCTACAATACTTGATATTCACAAACCCGTGCTTGATTATATTCGTAGTAAAATTACACCTAATTCAAAAGTTAAAATATACGGTTATGCCGATAGAACAGGCACTTTGGAATATAACCGCGAACTTGCTCGCCGACGCTCGGAAGAAGTAAGAAATTATCTGAAAATTAACCCTGAAAATGTGGAAGTCTACCCAATTGGTAGCGACGAATTATTGTTCGACAACAACATTCCCGAAGGGAGAAGTTACAGCCGAACTGTGAAAATTGAAATTAGAACACCTATTTTTTAATTGTATCGAGAAATGAAATGAAAAAAATAATTATTGTTCTTTGTTTGCTTTGCTTGCCCGCAGCAATTTTTGCCGAATTCGAAGAGTATTATCCCAATAAACTTGTAGTTAAATTCAAAAAATACTCTCAAACAGCAAATAAATGGAAAACTGAGCAAAGGCAAACAAGTTTTGTTGAATTCGAAAAGATTATCGGCGAAAACATAGCAAGACCATATATTTCCAATGACTTACTGAATTTGTATAATTCGGCAAAAGCCAAAAATAGGCAAAAGAATTCTGTCGGTGGCAAGGAGTTGAATTTAGACTTAATTGCTGTCATTGACTATTCAAATATAATTGACCCATTTGTTGCTGCAAGAAAAATATCAAGTTTTGCAGATGTAGAATATGCTGAACCTTTGTTCAAACATAAATTGCTGGAAATCACGAATGACCCATTACTTGCTGAACAAAATTACATTGAGCAAATCAAGGCAAATTTAGCGTGGAACTATATAGATACAAGCATCACAATAATAGTTGGCGTGGTTGATACAGGAATAGACTATCTACACGAAGATTTAAAAGACAATATTTACTACAACGTAGGTGAAATGGGCTTTGACCTTGATGGAAACGATAAACGCTACAACGGAATTGACGACGATGGCAATGGATTTGTTGATGATTGGCGGGGCTGGGACTTTTACGGTGAAGGTGATAACGACCCAATACCAGGCAATCCACACGGCACACACGTAGCTGGAATTATTGGTGCAGTCGCTAATAACGGAATTGGTATCGCAGGCGTTGCAAGAAATGTAAAGCTGCTTCCTGTGAAAATTGGTTCAGATATTCCTTATGCAGCAAACATTGCTAATGGATACGCAGGAATTCTGTATGCTGCTTCTATGGGAGCAAAAGTGATAAATTGTTCCTGGGGTGGAACGCACTACTCAATGGCTGAAGCCGATATTATAAGAGCCGCAAATGAATTAGGTTCTCTAATTGTTGCAGCAGCTGGCAATAACAACCAATATTTGATTTATTACCCCGCTGCTTATGATGGTGTTTTGTCGGTTGCAGCAGTTGATAGTGAGGACAAAAGAGCATATTTTACGAATTATCATTACAAAATCGATGTTTCAGCCCCAGGAGTAGAAATATTATCGACAATCCCCGAGAATGAATATCGTGCAATGAACGGAACTTCTATGGCTTCGCCAGTTGCGGCAGCTGTTGCAGCATTAACTTTGAACCGTTTCCTTGACAAGCCAAACTTCGTAATTCGGGAAATTGTCAAAGCAAGTTCAGATTATATTGACTACAATAATCCATATTATTCGGGAATGCTGGGCAAGGGACGCGTGAATGCATTGAGGGCGATGACCGACAATTCCTTTATTTCACTAAAAGTCCTTTCTTTGCAAAATACTGGAAAAACTAATAGTAATGAATATTTTTCGAGTGACACGATTAAATTTAAACTTACAATTATTAATTATCTCGATGATGCAGAACAGGTAAGCGTTAAAATTTACTCAACAAACAGCAATTTGCTAACAGTAATTAACGATAGTTGCTATTTAGGTAAAATAATTAGTTCAGAAATTGCTCAAACTGATGAATTTGCATTTATTGTAAATAATGTTAATGAATATGATAAGGAGATAAAGCTTGTTGCAAGAATAATCGCAGATGGCTATGTATCGGATAATTTTGCTTACGAAGCAATTATTTCACCATCATATAGAATATTTGATAAAAATAACGTTACTGCGACAATTAATAGTGCAGGAAATATCGGATACAACGACTATCCTCGAAATCAGCAAGGCATAGGTGTTCGTTTCGAAGAAAGCGAAAGTATGGCTTTCGAAGGTGCTTTGTTGCTTTCTGTTAATGGAAATGAATTATATAATGTTGCTCGTGGTGAGTATCAGTTGAGAAAAGACAAAGATTTTCAAGTAATTAAGTCAATGAATTTGAATTATCCATCGATTTTTGCAGATGCCGAAGGTAGCTGCCTATTTGAAACTATTAACGATGACACTTTAAATGTTAGTAAATTAAGAATTAGCAATAACATTTATCAATTCAAAAGAAAAGAACTTGAAAATACGATATTTACTTTTTACAAGGTCTATAATTTCTCTGATAAGAAGGTCGACTCTACTTATGTTGGATTATACTTTGATTGGGATATTGGCATTCCGCAGACGAACCAAATTTGGTGGGACGAGCATCATAGTATTGCCATAGCCAAATCAATCGATGACGGATTGCCAATTGCTGGGGTAGTTAATTTGTCTCAATACAGCAACAATTTTTTCGCTATTGATAATGATGGGCACAGCGAAGAAAATCCAGGCGTTTATGATGGATTTACAAGAGATGAAAAATTGCGGTTTTTGAAAGGTGGTGTGCAACGGCTTCAATCGTCAATTACTGATGCTTCTATGGTGATTTCCGCTGGACCTTTCTCTCTGGCGGCGGGTGATTCTGCGATTATTCCATTTGCAATAGTTCTTGGTGTGAACGAGCAAAATATTATTTCAGAAGCGAATTTTGCCAAATATTTCGTTCATCAGATAATTTCGGCAAGTGTTGAAAACAAAGATAAAGCCAATTTTATTAGAGTATATCCAAATCCAACTGCAAAGCAATTGTTTTTAGAAGTGTTTTCAGAAAAAGATAATATTGGAAGGATTTCTATATATAACGCACTTGGCAAGCAAGAAAAGATTTTCGATGAAAATAGAATTATAAATTCGGGCTTAAATTCTATGATTTTCGATGTTTCTGATTTGAGTGCTGGTGTGTATTTTGTTCGGATTGTGTTTGGTGATGGAATGGTTCGAAGTGAAAAAATTATTCTTTTGGATTGATTTTTTCAGAAATTTCAATTGCTTTTTCTAAATAATAATCGGATTTTTCGGGTTCTTTTTCGGCAAGAGTGAGATAAATCTGGGATGCTTTTTCGAATTGTCCTTGCTGAACAAGAATTTTTGCCATCGTTTCAGTTGCAGGTGGAATGTAATCAACGGGTTCTTCCTCAATCTCTTCATCTACTTGTTCGGATATTTCGATTTTACCAATACCTGATATTTTTTCAGCTAATTTTTGTATTTCGTCGGGCTTACTTGCTGGTTGTTCATACTTCGAAATAAGAGAATTAATGTCGAAGCTTGCTTCAATTGCTAAATCAGCAGGCTTTTGGTTAGTTGAGAAGTCGTAGAAAAGATAGTCGAAAAGCCCATCAATCAATAGTTTGTCCTCAACATTCAGTTTGGGTGAGTATGTATTGGGAAATTTTGCACTTGCATAAGCTTTGAGAAAACCCCTCGGCAAATTGACAGGTGCGTTTAGGTGCTCAACTGAAATTTCTTCATTTTCTTCAATATCAGGTGTTTGCTCAATATTGATTTCTTCTAATTCTTCCAGATTATTCTCATCAAAATTGTCATCAGCAGGGAATTCTTCTATTCTGGTTTCACTTTCAGAAATCTCAAAAGCATCAGCGAACTGTTCAGTTTGCTCTATTTCAGTTTGAATTTCTTCTGTCTGAACAGCAATAGATAATTCCTCAATACTGGTATCAATAGCAGAGAATTCTTCTATACTTGGTTCACTTTCAGAAATCTCAAAAGCATCAGCGAACTGTTCGGTTTGCTCTATTTCAGTTTGAACTTCTTCTGTTTGAACGTCGATAGATGCTTCCCCTATATTGGTATCAATTTTGTTGTTAATTCCAAGTTCATTGTCGTCTAATTCAGATTGGTAGGCATCGAAGATACTGCTTAAAGAAGTTTCCTCGATGTCTTGCTCAATGTCAGGCAAAATTTCTGTTTCCTCAGTAGTTGAGAGATTATCAACTGTTTCAAGCGATAGAATTTTTTCTTCCAGCTCGGAAATTTGCTTATGATTGCTTGAAACTTGTTTATATTTATCAAGGAACTCTCTTGCTTTTTGTGAGTTGCCAATTTTAATGAAGAAATCGATAATTGTAACATATCCCGTAAGATATTCAGGAAATTGCTCGATGCCCTGAACGCAAAGGGAAATTGCGTCGTCATAGCTGCCATTTTCGAAGAGTTCGGCTGCATCGAGAGCAAAAAGAGGTGAAATTTTTGCCATACTAAAAATCTCTTGTTACTACAAATTCTGCAAAATTCATCAATGACTTTTTCGCATCTGTTTCGGGAAAATCCTTTAAGCACAGTTTAGCTTTTTCTGAATAATCGTAAGCAATTTTGCGAGCATATTCAATGCCACCCGTCTCTAAAATCAAATCATAAATTTCATTAATCTTTTTCTGATTTAAGTTGCCTTTTTTAATTGTTTTAATAACATCTTTCGCTTTTTCTTGGCTAATGTTTGACAAAGTATAAATAAGAGGTAGCGTGATTTTCTTTTCCTTTAAGTCGTTCCCAACGGGTTTGCCAATATCTGTATTTGAAGATGAAAAGTCGAAAATATCATCTCGTATCTGGAAAGCAAGACCGCAGTAGGTTCCATAATCACGCAAAAGATTTCGAACAATTTTGTCGTCCGTAGCAGAAAATGCCCCAATTTCGCAGCAAACACTCAGAAGTGATGCAGTTTTAGCATTTATAATTTTGAAATAATCATCTTCTGAAACCCGAAGAGTACGACTTTTCTCGATAGCAAGTAGTTCGCCCTCGCTCATTAAGCGGACAGCACGGGAAATAATTTCAAGAAACTCGAATTCTTTGTTGTCGATGGCAGTTAGCAAACCTCGGGAAAGAAGATAATCGCCCATTAGCACAGCAATTTTGTTGCTCCATTTCTTGTTTATTGATGCAATTCCCCGTCGTTCGTCAGCATCATCGACAACATCATCGTGAACAAGTGTAGCAGTGTGAAGCATTTCAACCAGAGAAGCACCAATATAGGTGCGAGTATTTATTTCGTCGCATAGTGAAGCAGAGAGCATAACAAGAGCAGGTCGCACTTGCTTACCTTTTTTATAAGTTAGGTATCTGATAATTAAATTAAGTAAAGGCACATCTGTTTTTAAATTCGATTTAAAAAACTTGTTAAATTCATCTAATTCTTTTTTAATTGGTTTTGTTATGTCATTCAAATTCATATTATGTTGTCATTTATGATTATTTTTGTAACTAAAAATAGTAATTTTTAGTCAAATTAAAAAATTTAAAGAAATGACGATAATAAACTAAAAGAAAAGATGGATGCAGATTGATAAATAAAAAATATGAAACAACGTCTATATTTGTGAAACCGAAATAATATACAATAGAGGAAAAGATGGAAGCAAATTTCTCGAATAGAGTAAACGAAGTAATACGATTAAGTCGTGAAGAAGCAATACGCTTGGGGCACGATTATATTGGCACCGAACACCTGCTGCTTGGAATAATCCGCGAAGGTGAAGGGCTTGCAGTGAAAATGTTGAAAAATCTAAATGTTGATTTATATCAATTGAAGAAAACTATCGAAGATACCGTTCGCACGGGAAATGCTACAATGACGATTGGGAATATCCCGCTTACCAAGCAAGCAGAAAAAGTATTGAAAATTACTTTGCTCGAAGCAAGATTGTATAAATCTGATGTAATCGGCACTGAGCATTTGTTGCTATCATTATTGCGTGATGAAGATAATATCGCTGCTCAAATACTTTCGCAATTTTCTGTTAGCTACGATAATGCTCGCCGTGAGTTGGACAATTTTCTTTCAGGAGGAACTATGAAGCAAGAATTTTCGCAAAAAAATATACCTCAAACACCAAAACCAAAAGAAAAGGTTAAAACACCTGTTCTGGACAATTTCGGTAGAGATTTGACCAAGCTCGCAACGGAAGGAAAATTAGACCCCGTGGTCGGTCGTTTGAAGGAAATTGAAAGAGTATCGCAAGTGCTATCGAGACGCAAGAAGAACAACCCGGTGCTTATTGGCGAACCCGGAGTTGGCAAAACTGCTATTGTCGAGGGACTTGCTTTAAGAATTGTTCAGAAAAAAGTTTCGCGTGCTCTGTTCGACAAGCGAATTGTTACACTTGATTTAGCATCAATTGTCGCTGGCACAAAATATCGCGGGCAATTCGAAGAAAGAATGAAAGCAATACTCAATGAGCTCGAAAAAGCAAAGGATGTAATCTTATTCATTGATGAGTTGCATACAATAGTTGGTGCTGGAAGTGCAAGCGGTTCGCTTGATGCATCGAATATGTTCAAGCCTGCTTTGGCAAGAGGTGATATTCAATGCATCGGTGCAACTACACTTGATGAATACCGCCAATACATAGAAAAAGATGGTGCATTAGAACGTCGTTTTCAGAAAATTCTGGTGGACGAACCATCAATTGAAGAGACTTTGCAAATTTTGAATAATATTAAAGATAGATACGAAGCACATCACAATGTGATTTACTCAGACGAGGCAATTCAAGCTTGCGTTCGGCTTGCAGAAAGATACATCACAGACAGAATGTTCCCCGATAAGGCAATTGATGTGATGGACGAAGCAGGTGCACGCGTTCACCTTGCTAATATTGTTGTTCCAAAGCATATTATTGAAATTGAGGAAAAAATTGAGCAGATCCGAAATGAAAAAACACAAGTTGTTAAGCAACAGAATTTCGAAGAAGCAGCACGTTTGCGCGATATAGAGAAAAATCTTCTTAACGAACTTGAACTGGAAAAAGCAAAGTGGGAAAATGAAGCTTCGGAACGCGTTTTTCCTGTAACAGAAGATGATATTGCAGACGTAGTGGCAATGATGACTGGCATTCCCGTCAATAAAATCGCAGAAAGTGAATCAAACAAGCTTTTGAAACTATCAGATGAATTGAAAGCTATGGTTGTCGGACAGGACGAAGCAATTGAACATTTATCTAAGGCAATTCGAAGGGCTCGCGCGGGACTTAAAGACCCTTCGCGTCCAATCGGTTCATTTATGTTTCTTGGACCGACGGGTGTCGGCAAAACAGAATTGGCAAAGGCACTCGCACGTGTAATGTTCGACAACGAAGACGCTTTAATTCGTATTGATATGAGCGAATATATGGAGAAGCATACAGTTTCTCGTCTGGTTGGTGCGCCTCCGGGCTATGTTGGATATGAAGAAGGTGGTCAGCTCACAGAAAAAGTTCGCAGAAAGCCATATTCTATAATATTGCTTGACGAAATTGAAAAGGCACATCCCGATGTATTCAATATTTTGCTTCAAGTGTTTGACGATGGCATTCTGACAGATGGATTGGGACGCAAGGTGGATTTCAAAAACACTGTGATAATTATGACCTCCAATGTTGGAACCCGCGATTTGAAAGAAGGCGGTAGGCTTGGCTTTGTCGAAAAAACCGCTGAAAATGAATACGAGAACGTAAAATCTACGATTGAGGAATCAGTTCGCCGATTGTTTAATCCTGAATTTATTAACAGAATTGATGACTTTATCATATTCCGCAAGTTAGAGCGTAAGCATATTTATGGAATTATCGATATTCAATTGCGTAGATTGGTCGAAAGATTGAAGGTTAATAGAATCGACCTTGAACTGACAAGCGAAGCCAAAGATTTTCTTGTTGATAAAGGTTTCGACGAAAAATTTGGTGCTCGCCCGTTGCGTCGTGCTTTGCAAAGATACGTGGAAGATGAATTAGCCGAAGAAATATTAAAAGGAACCTTAAAAACTGGTGCAAAAGCTATCGGAGAATTGAACGAAAAGAAAGATGCAATTGTTTTCAGGGTCGAAAGTGTTGCAGCAGATGAAAATGCCAGCACTGTTGTAGCCAATGCAGAAGAAAAATCATTTTTCGATACAGATATTTCATCAAATTAATTTTTCTTATAGTTTATAATTATTAACTCCGCTAATAGAAACAGCGGAGTTTTTTCTTTCAGAAAATTAGATGATAATTATTCGCGGATTATTCGACCACATCAAAATCTTATATAGAGTTTAGAAATAGACAAATAATTATTGTTAATTTGAAACGAATTTTAAAATTGAGTGTAATTTGATTAAATTACATTAAATTATACTCGATTTGTGAGTTCGAAATATAAAACATATAGCGATAGTGAGCTTGTCTTTCTGCTCAGACACGACAAAAAAGAAGCAGAAAAAGCTTTTAGCGAACTTTACAACCGATATTCATCGCAAGTTCACGCCTATTGCTACCGAGTAATGAACAACCCCGACGTTGCAGAAGACATTTTCCAGGAAACATTTATTAGATTTTATCAAAATGTGAAAGATAATCATAAAGATTTAAACGTTCCTGGTTTTTTAATCACAATAGCAAGAAATTTATGTTTGAACTATAAACGCGATAGGAAAATTGGGGTTCCCGTCGAGGAAGCAAAGAATTTGTTTTATCAAGATAATTATGAAAAGAAGGAATTATTAGATTTGATAACACGGGCTTTGGATTTGCTTGATGATGAATATAGAGAAGTGTTTATTTTGAAAGAATATGCGGGAATGCAGTATAGCGAAATAGCTGAAATACTCAGTATTACACCTGCGAATGCAAAAACACGTGCCTTCCGAGCAAAACAAAAAATTAAAGAAATTTTGTCGCCGTATTTAAAGGATTTGACAAAAAATTGATGAGGTGGATAGATGGAAGATAAGTTTCAAATAATCTATGAGTATATTGACGGGGAATTGCCACCCGAGCAAGAAAGCGAACTATTCGCCCTTCTTGCAACCGACCAGGAAGCTCGTAATGAGATGAAATCAGCGCTGGCAATAAAAGAAGCAGTGCGTAGCGATAGTGTCGCGTTTGTCCCACCAATAAAATCAACAAACAAGATATTTTCAACGCTTGGATTTTCTGAACCATCAGCAGTTGCTTCAACCGCATCAATTTCCAGGTTTGCTGCTTTGAAAAACTGGGTGCTTCTTCAAACAAAATACATTGCAACCGGAATTAGCTCAGCTCTCGTTACCGCAGCAATTATGCTTATGCTCCTGCCAAAAGAAAGCACCAATGATAGCATTGTAAAACAAAATCCAGGAAAAATTAGCAAACCTAATGAAGTAATCGCTGAGCAACAGCAACAAATCCCCGAAATAATGGAAAAGGTTGTTTACAAATACATTCTCGTAGAACAGAAAAATGATGAAATCAAGACTATTCCAGGTGATAACAATGCAATTAAATTAAGCAGTAGTTCTACTGAAATCATTAGACCACAGTATAATTTGAAGATGGGACAAATTATTCCCGATTAACATAAACATAACAAGTTTGTTGCCAGAAGAGTTTTTACAAGATAAAACAGACAGCAAACTTTCACTTGAAATTAAGGGACTCTCGCATACATCAGACATCAAAGAAAAAGTGCGACCAGCAGATGAACAAAACCTCAATAATTCTTCATTTTCAATTATCTACGATTATTCAAGTGAATTCGCTTTTGGTTTGAATTATTCACGCGAAAATTTCTACCAAAAGTTCGAAGGATATGAAAATAACCAATTATATCAATACGAACAAAATCCCAATTTTGAGACATTTTCTATTATAGGTAGGTATAGCCCCGACTTCTTAAAGTTCGATTATGGGAAAATTTACTCTCAGGCAGCAATTGGGGGCAACAAAGTTGGATTGGTCGGTAGACTTTCCGTTGGTGCTGAAATACCTGTCCTTAATGGTCATAGTTTGCAAATTGGTTATGATGTGAGCAATATGTATTACAAACATCAGAATAAATGGTTTTCATCAAGCAAAAAAGGTCTTGAATTTGGAGTAAAATTGAAACTATGATAGCAAGTTTTAGAAAAATTATCTCAAAAATTGAATATTTGGTTTTCACACTTTTTGTGTTTTTGCCAATTTTATTTTCCTGCACTGACCCGCTTGGAATAGATGAAAATGTTATAAAAACTCCGTTCAGAATTGATACTTTAATCCAAAGGGACACAATACATCATATTGACAGCATCTATATAATCAGAATTGATACAGTGATTAATTATAAAGATACGATAATTCATAAAACTGATACAATTTATTTGCCCGCTGATAATCCTTCGAACAGTAAGTTTATCCCCAAGAGAGTAGATATTTTAATATCTGAAAAATACTTCAAGCCTGGCGATAGTCCAATTAATGCTATCTGGCATATTGCAAGCGGATATGCAAGAGTGTTTGCCGACACAAGTCTAAGTGTTCCGGTTATCTACGCAAGCATAAATCTGGTGAACGGACAGAACAATTTTAATATACCGGGGCTAAACAGACAAGAAATGGCAAAGGAAATAAATGTAAGATATTGGGGCTTTGTCCTTGTAAATCAAATCCCCATTGAATTTGATGGCGAACCAGCAAGCAACAAATACGGGATTCTGGCACTTCGCAGCCGAGAAGGGAATTATCGCTATATTCATAGCAATGAGCAGCGGTTTACAATCGAACAGTTTCAGGAAAAGAAAAATGGAAAGGGGAAAATCGTTGGTACAATGCTCAAAATTTCAACTGAATATCAATCCAATTCATTACGAACAAGTTTCGAAATGTTTATTGACATAGATTTTTAGATTAGTTAATTTTGATAAATTCCGAAATTGCAAATAAAAATATCGGCTTGTGCTTGTTTTTGATGAATAAATCGAGATTAGAGGCTTGTTTCGATGAATTCGATATTTCACAACTGATATAATCATCTTCGAAAAACAACTTTTCCTCATAATTTCGATTAGATGAGCGTTTCCCTTGTATTAAGAAACGACCGAAATTCAGTTTCGCTTTTAAATTATCGTTATCTAAAGAATAATGAATAGAACTTTTTTGCGATATTTCTGAGCGAATTGGCGAAATAACCTCTAATGGGCGACCTAAATGATAGGATACTGCTTCCTGAAACCCTATTTTCATAGAATTGAGGCGATTGATTTTGTCCGGGGCGGCAACGACATAGATAGTATCAGCAGATGGCGGAATTTTCTGCACAAGGTTTGCAAGAAAAGAGTTTGTTCTATTCCCAACCTCTTTCCATAGAGACGCACGCTCGAAATTATAAAAGACAAGGAACAATGTAATAAGCAATAGAACTGCTATTTTTATTCGCTCAAATTTATTATCATCGATTATTTGCAAAATTGACAAAAACAGACCAATATACGCTAAAAATCCATACCATTGCATCAATGTTGGCAAAGCAGGAAGAATAAATAAAATATACCAGAAAATACCAAACAGAAAATTCTTTTGTTGAGGGCCTCTGTGTTTAATCAGGTTAAAGAAATTTCTGACAAAATATGCAAATACAATAAAGATAGGGATTAGAACACGAAAATTAAGTTTTGTAATAGAGATATATACATTTTCTAATAAATCAGCATTGAAAAATGCAAGAGGAATATAGGTAATAAAATGAAAGGGCAAATTAATTAACGAAAAATCAGAGTAATTAGAGGTTTCGAAAGGTGTGCCACCGATAACGAAATATCGATAAATTAATGAAATCAGTACTATTAGAATGCTGAAAGTTGTCGAGATATAGATGTATTTTTTTGAAAATTTATCTTTCAATACAAAATAATAGAGTAAAATTGGAATAGCAACGCCTGCATAAGCAATTTCTTTACTCAATATTGCCAGTAGAAAAGAAGTAGCCGCAACTACCTTAAAGAATGCGTTTTTTGGCGAATGAATATATGCTATTGTAGCAACCAGAGTAAAAAAAACTGCAAAGAGGTCAGTCCTACCAGGTACCCAAGCGAAGTTCAACTCTCTTGCGGGCAAAAGAGCAAAGCAAAGCAATCCGAAAAAAGCAAAGTTTCTATTCACACCAAGTTGGCGGTAAAGCGTGAAAGCAAGTGAAATTATTCCTGAATAGACCACAATATTAGTTAGATGATAAGGAAGACCATTCATCCCAAAAAAATATTTTGTTGCAAAATACGAAGACCACACAACAGGTCGCCAATATGGACCGCCAGTGGTTCGTTCCCAGAAATCGCGTAAGCACTCGGTAAAGGTTTGCGGATTATTCCAGTGAAGCACCAAATAATCTTCGTTGAAAAGCGGAATATCAATAAATGGTACTAAACACAAAAAGACAAGAGCAAAAAGCAAAAAGTTCAATATCAAATCTTTGTTTTTCATTTGATGAGCTTATCGATAATTTGTAGTAATTGCGGTTCGAGTGGTGAGCCCGCAAAGCGAATTATTCCCTGACTGTCAATTAGATAACACATAGGTATCACCTTGACGTCGTAGAATTGCCCAACATCATAGCGACTGTCGTGTATATGCCGCCAATTTAAATTGTAAGTTTGAATATAGTTTCTTAACGCAGTTGTATCGTAATCGCGAGAAACTGAGATAATTGCAAAATTTCTTGAAGCATAATTATCCCATATATAAATCAAGTTTCCAATTGAATTGCGGCTGTATGGACACCAGGTTGCCCAAAAATGTAGCAGAACAACAGAACCTTTGAAATCAGCAAGCGAAATATACATTCCGTTAATGTCGTAGGTTGTAAACATTGGTGCTTTGTTGCCAACCCGCAAACCAATAGGAATATCAGAGGCACCATCAGAGGGATTATCCTTGCACGCCATAAGAGAGAGAAAAATAAGTATTAGCGATGTATTTTTAAATATTGCTGCCATATATTTAGAAACATTAAAATAAATTACATTAAACAAATTATTCAATAACTTGAAAAAAGACAAATAATTATCCACAATATTATTAATTTTTTCTAATTTTTTATTTTATTTGCAAATGACTAATTTACTGCGAATAATATTTAGCATTGAATTTTTATGAAAAACAATCATCGTTGGAAAAGAGAAGATATTTTGAGGTTGTCGCTTTATAGAAAATTATCGCTTCGAGAACAAAAGTACATTATCGAAAAATACAATTCTTACAGTGATATTTTGCAGCACCCACCTGAATATTTCGAGAGCAAATACAAAGGAATTTTCGATAATGATAAAAAAACACGCATTGATTTTGATGATTTATTGAAAAAACTCGAAAAAGAAAACATAGATTATGTAACTTATTACGATGAGAATTATCCTGAATTATTGAGAGAAATTTATTATGCGCCATTGATTTTGTTTTACAAAGGTCAGCTATACAATGGATTTAATCAAATAGCGATTGTTGGCACAAGAAGGAACACACTTTACGGCAAAATGACAACTGAAAAAATTGTCGAAGAGTTGGTAAGAAATCAAATAATTGTTGTGTCGGGCTTAGCTTATGGAATAGATAGCATTGCACATCGCGAGACACTAAAAAATAAAGGAATAACTTATGCTATAATAGCATCGGGAATTGATGAAATATCACCTTCAATTTCGAATGAATTAGCAAATAGAATAATTGAAGCAGGAGGAGCTGTAATTTCTGAATATCCACCTGGCACAAAGGCACGCCCGGGATATTTTCCGCAAAGAAATAGAATAATAAGTGGTGTGTCGCGTGCGGTTATTGTAGTCGAGAGCGACATAAAAGGTGGCGCCCTAATTACTGCCCGCTTTGCAATAGACCAATCGCGAGATGTTTTTGCAGTGCCTGGACCGATAAGTTCAAGCAAGAGCGCTGGTTGCAACAAATTAATTCACGACAGCCAGGCCACCCCGATTATTTCTCCCGATAGTGTTCTGATAGACTTAGGATTAATTAGTAGTATCCCAAACAAGCAAGAAAAGGAAGAAATTGCTTTTGATGATAAAATTCAAAAGATTATTTATGAAGAAATTTCGTCTGAACCATTGCACGTGGACACAATTGCAGAAAAAGTTAATATTGATGTGCCGACATTGCTTGTGAAACTACTCGAACTCGAATTCAAAGGATTGGCTCGGCAGCTACCTGGAAAGTATTTTGTTAAAAATTAGGAGTATTTATGAATTTTGAAACTAAATTTGATGAATTCCGCAAAATAATTGAAAACAGGATTAAAGAAGTAACACAGATTTTTGAGCCTCACGATTTATATGAACCTTACAATTACTTTATGGCAGAAGGTGGGAAACGTATTCGTCCAGCTCTGACTATGATGGCTTGCGGTGCCGCAGGTGGACAACCCGAAAATGCATTGGATTGTGGAATTGCTCTCGAAATTATGCATAATTTTACGCTTGTTCACGATGATATTATGGATAAATCAGATTTCAGACGCAATCGCCCTACTGTCCATAAAAAATGGAACGAATCGATTGCAATTCTCACAGGCGACGCTATGATTGGTTTTGCTTACAAACTTATTCCAAATCATAAACGCTATTTTGAGATAATTCAGACATTTACAAATGGGCTAATTGAAGTATGCGAAGGGCAGGTTTACGATATGCAGTTCAATACTTCTCAAAATGTTAAGATTGATGATTATCTTAAAATGATTGGCAAGAAAACATCTGCTTTGCTTGAAACTTGTTGCGTTATTGGCGGATTGGTAGCTGATGCAGATAACAAAATCATAGGAGCTTTGAAAAATTATGCGAAATATTTAGGATTAGCATTTCAAATTCAAGATGATTTGCTTGATATGATTGCAGATGAAAAAGTTTTTGGCAAAAAAGTGGGATTAGACATTCAAGAAGGCAAAAAAACATATTTAGTAATTCTTGCCAACGAGCGAGCTCAAAAGCCAGAGCATATAGATTTATTAAACAAATACTATAACTCAAATGGATTAAGTGCTGAATATGTTCCTCGATTTAATGAAATGTTTATTGCATTGGGAATTTTTGATGAGGCAAAACGAAAAATTGCTGAATATTTCAAATCTGCCGAAGACGAACTGGCATTATTGCCTGAAAATGACTACAAAAATATGTTGAAGTGGCTATTGGATAAATTGAATAATCGGAACTACTAAATCAATACAAAACTAGTTCATTCGTTTATGTAATTTTGAGAATTAATTCAAAATCGTTGAGTGTTATTATGGAAAATACAACCCCGAAATTGCTATTACCTGAAATAGAAGACTATCACAGACTGGAAGTTTATCGCCAAAATGGTGGATATGAGCAATTCAAAAAAGCATTACAAATGTCGCCCGATGAAGTAATCGATGTTGTGAAAAAATCAGGGCTTCGAGGTCGTGGAGGTGCGTGCTTCCCGACGGGTCTTAAATGGTCTTTTATGCCAAAAGGCAATGATAAACCTAAATATCTTTGTGTTAACGGGGACGAATCCGAGCCAGGTTCGTTCAAAGATAGACAGATATTTGAGTATAATCCACATCAGTTAATTGAAGGAATTCTTATTGCTGCGTATGCTATGGGAATTACTTCAACTTATGTATATATACGAGGAGAATATCATAAATGGATAAATCTATTTCAGAAAGCTTTAGATGACGCCTACGAAGCAGGATTGGTTGGCGAACGCATAAAACAAACATTTGGGACAAACTTTTCCACCGAAATATATGTTCATAAAGGTGCTGGGGCTTATATCTGTGGCGAAGAAACTGCACTTATGAATTCAATCGAAGGCAAGCGCGGCTATCCAAGAGTGAAACCACCTTTCCCTGCTCAAAATGGGCTTTGGGGTATGCCAACAACAATTAACAATGTTGAAACAATTGCTACGGTCCCGGCAATTTTCAAAATTGGTGCTGAGCAATATGCAAAAATTGGAGCCGAAGGGCACCCCGGCACTTTGCTCTATGGTGTAAGTGGGCACGTTAATAAACCTGGTGTCTACGAACTTCCGACGGGAATATTACTTACCGAACTTATCTACGATATTTGCGGTGGTGTCCCAGGCGGGAAAAAAGTAAAAGCAGTTATACCTGGTGGTTCATCTATGCCACCATTGCGAGGCGATGAAATCGAAGGTGTGCGTATGGACGAAGAATCTCTTAAAAAGCTTGGAACGCATATTGGTACCGCTGGTGTTATGGTTATGGACGAGGACACTGACATTGTTGCTGTTACATTGCGCATAGCTCACTTCTACCACCACGAATCCTGTGGCCAATGCACACCTTGCCGTGAAGGCTGCGGTTGGATGGAGAAAATACTAAAACGCATAGCAAACGGAGAAGGAACAAGTCGCGATTTAGACCTGCTTGTCGATGTCGCAAATAATATCGAAGGCAACACAATTTGTGCTCTTGGCGATGCAGCAGCCTGGCCTGTGCGTGGATTTGTAACTAAGTTCCGCGACGAATTCGAAAAAGCAGTTAAAGAAAAACGTGTGTTTGTTGCACCGAATGTTGTTCACGGCAAGCGTGCAACAAAAACTAACTTAATTTTTGATGAAAATCTGGAATACAAACCTGCTATGTGATGAATTTGAAGAATTTACATATATATTTTTTTCTTTTCCTTCTGCCGATTGCGAGTATGCTTTCGGCAGATTGTTTATTTGCCCATCAAAGCAGCGGTCAAAGAAGTATCTCAATTGATGAATATGCGAACAAGATTTTTTTCAGTAATATTTTTATCAAAGCAAAAACTTATAAAAAAGAGTTTTACGTTGGCGAACCTATTGTTGTTGAATACGAATTGTATGTAAACGATAAGATAATTTTAACCGAAGTATTAGATGAAAAAGCACCTGAATTTAACGATGCTCTGGTCGAAGAAGAAGACATCGGGACATTGCGTTACACTTACGAGACCATTCGTGGTGAAGTTTTCAGAAAAGCTCTGATTAGAAAATACGTTGTTATCAGCACAAAAGAAGGCATTTTTGATATTCCAGAACTGTCTTTAAAAATAAATGCGTCTCTCGAATATTCACCCGAATTTCCAACTGACGAAAGATACTATTCAAGAATTAACACTTATTCATCTGAAAAAATACAGGTTAATGTGAAACCAATATTAGAAGCTGATGAAACCTATATCGGAGCGGTCGGTAATTTCAGTATAAATTCTTTGATTGGAAGAGATACTGTGTCGGTCGGTCGTAATTTTGAGTTTGTTATTGAAATTATCGGTTCAGGCAACCTTTACTTGATTAATGCACCAAAATTGAAGTTACCGAATTTTTTGCAAATTGTTGGCGAACCAAACGTTGTAGACAGCATTAAAATAAAAAATGGGATATTCGGAAAAAGAACGTTTGTCTATGCAATTAAAGCTTTGAAAGAAGGTAATTTTGTTGTTCCTGAACAGTTGGTGAGCTACTTCGACCCACAGAAGAAAAAATTTGTTTCTTTGAAAACACAACCACATAATATTGAAGCGATTGATACGGATGAGATTGAGCAATCACACGGCATTGAAAGCCGACAAAGTGATTATTTAAGTTGGATACTTGTTGTATTAGGGTTATTAGCACTTCTGGCTCTGATATATTTATTGAGAAAAATTAATTCAGGAAGCGAAGGCAATCTATCAGAAAAGGAAATTAATACCCAACCGAAGCAAAACATTACTGATGAGATTAGAAATTTTAGTAATTCAAGTAGAGAAATAGTTCTGGATTTTCTTTTCAAAAGCATAATGGAAGCATTAGTAAACAAATTACATCTAAAAAAAGATGAATTATCAGTTGAAAAAATCAGGGGAAAAATGATAGAAAAGAAATTTGATAATAACATAATCGATAAAGTAGTTAATTATTTAAATGAACTGAAAAGATTGAGATTTTACAAAATAGATGAGCAAATAGATATAGAGGTTTTGAAAGAAAGAGGAATAGAGATAATCGAGAAAATAGAGAGGGGAAAGAAAAACAATTAATAATGATTCATTATGCAGAATAAATTAAATTTATCGATTTATTTAAAAACTATTATTATTTTTTTTTCGTTGTTACACAAATAAAATTGTAATAAAAACTCGGGTATAGATTATGTTTGATTTAGTCCAGTTGATAATTTTATTTCCTTTGCTTGGGTTTATTGGTATTGGGATTTTTGGGAAATATTTAAAAAGTGAAAAAGTTATTGGAATAATTGGCTCTGCAACAGTTGGATTGTCCTTCATAGTTTCTGCTATTTTATTTTTTCACATAATTAGCACAGGGCTTGCGAAACCTTACATTGTTGATGTTTTCACCTGGATTGCTACAGGCGATTTTGCTGTCAAAGTATCATATCAGGTTGACCAGCTATCAATTCTCTTCTCGCTTATTGTAACTGGCGTAGGATTTTTGATACACGTCTATTCTATCGGGTATATGCACGGAGATAGAAGTTTCGCAAGGTTCTTCTCTTACTTGAATTTGTTCATTTTTATGATGCTAAATTTGGTTTTAGCAAGCAACTTTCTTTTGACCTTCTTAGGTTGGGAAGGTGTTGGGCTTGCTTCATATTTACTTATTGGATTTTGGTACGACAGAAAATTTCCCGGAGTTAGAATTACCTGGACAGGAGACGCAGCAAATAAGGCATTTATAGTCAATAGAATAGGCGATTTCGGTTTTTTGATTGCAATGTTTCTGATTTTTACCAATTTTGGAACTTTAAGCTACACAGAGGTTCAAGATATTGCGTATATAGGGAAGAACATATATTACGACACGGGCTTGATAACTGCAATTACTCTTCTTTTGTTTTTAGGATGTACGGGAAAATCAGCACAACTTCCATTAGCAGTGTGGTTGCCTGATGCTATGGCTGGTCCAACTCCTGTTAGTGCTCTTATTCACGCCGCGACAATGGTTACCGCAGGAATTTTCCTAATTGCAAGGAACTCTGTTTTGTTCTCTCTTGCTCCAATAACAATGGAAGTGGTTCTTATAGTTGGTGTCATTACTGCATTTTGGGCAGCAACAATAGGAATAACGCAAAATGATATTAAGAAAGTGCTTGCATATTCGACTGTTAGCCAGTTGGGATTTATGTTTGCTGCACTTGGTGCGGGGGCTTTTGTTGCAGGTGTTTTTCACGTAATGACACACGCATTTTTCAAAGGTCTGCTCTTTCTTGGAGCGGGTTCGGTTATTCACGGGATGCACGAGGAACAAAACATAAAGAAAATGGGAAATCTTGCAAAATATATGCCTACAACTTATAAAACATTTCTACTTGCTTCGCTTGCAATTGCAGGTGTGCCATTATTCAGCGGATTTTTCTCAAAAGACGCCATCTTATGGGCTGTTTACGACGATGGTGGCTTTATCTGGTGGCTTATTCTGACTGTCGCAGCATTTTTCACTGCTTTTTATATGTTCCGTCTGGTTTATCTGGTATTCCACGGCAAAGAACGTTTCGACCATCATAAGTTGCACCCACACGAATCGCCTAAGGTTATGACAGTTCCTCTTTCGGTGCTAGCTTTTCTCTCTGTATTAGGTGGTTTTTTAGGTGTTCCTTATGTGCTTGGCTTCTGGTTCTCACACCATCCGAACGCACTTGAAAACTTTCTGATGCCAATTTTTGCTAAATCAAATAACATTTTGGGTGTTCCGCTTGAACACGAATTGCACGCTATTGAATATTTATTCATTGCTATTGCAATTGCTGTGGCTTTGATAGGTATAAAAGTTGCAATTAATTATTATAGCGATGATAGATTACTGCATCCTCGTAGAATTGCTGAAAAGTTCAAAGCAGCCTTTAATTTGTCGCTGAACAAGTATTATCTTGATGAAATATATTTTTATTTGATAGTTGACCCAATTGTAAATGGTTCTCGCAGTTTTCTATGGAAGAAGTTCGATGTTGGAGTTGTCGATGGAATTGTGAACGGTTCGGCAACTGTTGTCCAAAAAATTGCAGAAGCGTTGCGAAGAATCCAAACAGGTATTGCCCAAAACTATGCATTATTGATGATGGCAGGCATTGCGGCAATTCTTGCGTGGGTTGTTTCAAGTTTTTAGTTTTGTTTCAAAATTAATGAAAAATAAATATGACTGAGTTATTTCTTACATTGTTTATACCACTGATTGGCTCGTTTGCTTTACTCTTTATCAACAAAGAGCAGGTAAAATTAATCAAGTATGTTGCATTTGGATTTTCAGTAATTGCATTTATAGTGTCTTTAACTTTATTGCTTCAATTTAATTCTGATAATCCAAATTTGCAATTAACTTATGAAAAAGTGTGGATACCATCGCTGGACATTGGCTTTCGAGTGGGCATAGATGGTATGTCGCTTTTGCTTGTATTGCTCACAACTTTTATTTCGCCAATTGCTATATTTTCTTCGTTTGATGCAATCAAAAAGCGGGAAAAATCATATTATTCTTTGCTCTTATTGCTTCAATTTGCAATGACAGGTGTATTTATCTCGCTTGATTTGTTTCTATTCTATATTTTCTGGGAACTCATATTAATCCCAATGTATTTTATCATAGGTATCTGGGGTGGGAAAGATAGAATATACGCAACTGTTAAGTTCTTCTTATTTACAATGTTTGGTTCTTTGCCGATGCTTGTTGGAGTAATCTGGCTCGGGCAATTTGTGGGTACTCACCTTGCACACGTCCCAAATGGTTTTACAACTAATTACGAATTAATTCGGCAATACAGCCATTTTATACCTTTGGACTATCAGAAGTGGTTATTTTGGGCATTTGCACTATCGTTCCTGATAAAAGTTCCCGTCTTCCCACTGCATACCTGGTTGCCTGATGCTCACACAGAAGCACCGACAGCTGGTTCGGTCATTCTTGCAGGTGTTTTGCTTAAAATGGGTACTTATGGTCTAATTCGCTTTAATCTGGAACTCTTTCCGCAAGCAAGTTTTATGTATGCTTCGCTAATTTCCTGGCTGGCAGTGTTTGGAATTGTATATGGCGCACTGGTTGCAATGGTGCAATCTGATGTAAAACGGCTTGTTGCATATTCGTCTGTTAGCCATTTAGGGTTTGTTGTGCTTGGGATTTTCTCTATGACAGTGGAAGGAATACAAGGCGCAATAATACAAATGGTAAATCACGGGCTCTCAACTGGTATGTTGTTCCTTTGTGTAGGCGTTCTTTACGAGCGTAGGCACACTCGTGAAATAGAGGAATTTGGCGGAATAGCCCGAATTATGCCTGCTTTCACAGTGTTTTTCGCAATTGCTATGCTCGCTTCGGTCGGTTTACCTGGACTTAACGGTTTTGTCGGTGAATTTCTAAACTTATTGGGAGCATTCAAATCACCATTTCTTGGTTCGATTTGGTATTCAGTGATTTCAGCAACGGGGGTAATTTTTGCTGCTGTCTATTTGCTCTGGATGTTCAGACGTGTTATGTTTGGCACAATCACAAATCCTGCAAATCACGGATTGAAAGACATAAACAAACGTGAGTGGGCTACATTTTTGCCAATAGTTTTGTTCATTATCTGGATTGGTATCTATCCATCGACATTTTTGCAATTATCTGAAAATTCCACTAAAAAACTTGTAAATAAACTGGAAAAAATCAAGTTTGGCAAAGAAAGATATGAATTGCCTGTCATTCCAGAAATTTCCAAACCTAATAATTCAAATATTGAAAACAATCAGTAAAGAAATATGGCAAATGAATTACTAAAAGAGTTGGCGCTTGGTTTCCCGATTTTTTTCATATCAGCAACTGGTATTTTGCTGATTATCCTGGACGCCATTACGGGAAAGAACAAGAAAATAAACTACATTTTTGCAATTACCATTTTAGCTATAACGATAGTATCCGCAGGCTGGATTTTGCTTAACCAGTTTTATAATGAGGCAAGCAACCTCGCAAGCTTCCCAATTTCAATGGGTATGCTTGCATACAACGGATATGCTTATATTTTTGATGTGATTTTTGCGGTTGCAGCACTGCTAACTATTATTGCTGCTCGTGAATATAATCAAAGAGCAGAATTCGAATATAAAGAATTCTATTCGCTTGTTGTATTGGCGACAAGCGGAATGATGATGATAGCACACTCCGCGGATTTGCTACTGATGTTTATTGGTATTGAGTTTATGTCTATTACATTTTATGTGCTTGCGGGTTATTTCCGTAAGCGACTGACTTCTGTCGAAGCTGCACTCAAATACTTTTTGCTTGGAGCATTCGCTTCCGGATTTTTGCTTTACGGCATTGCATTGGTTTATGGTGCAACGGGGACTATGACCTTTCAGTCAATCTCGCAAAAAATAATAGCCCAAGATTATAATAATTTATACTTAATATTAGGAATAACTCTTGTTTTTATCGGACTATCGTTCAAAATAGCGGCATTCCCATTCCACCAATGGGCACCTGATGTTTACGACGGTGCACCAACTGTAATCTCTGGATTTTTAAGCACTGCGGGAAAAGCAGCAGCAATTTTTGCTTTTATTTTGATTGGTAAAAACATAATGTTTGTTGCAATAAAGACATTGGATAGCAGTCATATCACCACATTGCAGAACATATTGGCAGTGCTTTCTGCTGCTACGATGCTTATCGGCAATATTACAGCAATTGCTCAGAACAATGTGAAAAGGATGCTTGCATATTCATCGGTTGCACACGCTGGATATATGTTGATGGGAATTGTAGCGAACACACCGGATGGCTGGGCAGGTGCTTCGTTCTATGCAGCTGTTTATATGTTTATGCAAATTGGTTCGTTTGCAATTGTTGCAAACCTGGAAGGCAAAGATGGAGAATATCTTGAATTTTCACATTATTCGGGATTATACAAAACTCGTCCTCTCATTTCAGCAATGATGGTTGTGTTCTTGCTGTCGCTTGCGGGAATACCACCATTTGCAGGATTTTTCGGAAAATATTATATTTTCAAGTCTGCTATTGATGCGGGATATCTATGGCTTACTATTGTTGGAATTATTTCATCGCTTATTTCGGTGTATTTCTACTTGCGTTTGCTTATTTACATATATTTCCGCGAAGCAACGGAATTCGTTTTGCACACAAGCGAACCTCGTGCTGCTGGCTTTACCTTGCTAATTTCGGCAGCATTGACAGTCTTGCTTGGGATTTTCCCGAGCTACTTGATAGAATTGTTGCTATATTTAAGATAAATTAGAATATTTCCAGAATACTATTGCAGAGCAGGCGGCGACATTGAGCGAGCCTGCTTTTTTATTTGTTCTGATTTCGATTATTTCGTCTGCTATATCTAATATTGGTTTACTTATTCCTTTGCTCTCATTGCCGAAAACAAAGCAAGCCTTTTGGTGACTTATGCTTGAAGAAATATCAATCGATTTATCTGATTGCTCAATTGCAATAATCGAGTAGCCTAAATCTCTTAATAAAGCAATTGTTTCTAATGAATTTGCTGAATGAGCAATTTTCATTGAAAATACGCAACCGAGAGAAACTCGTACAACCCGTCGAAGATATGGGAAGCAACTTTCTGTCGAGTAAATGAGCGAATCAATATCGAAAGCCAAAGCATTGCGAATAATTGAACCTACATTTTCCTGCTTCGATACACCATCTAAAAATACTATTCTATTGCCCAGTTCATCAAGACTAAATTGAGGTGGAATTCTGGCTATTGCATAAATTGGTTCGTTTGGCAAAAAGCCAATAATTATTTCTATTAATTTTTTATCGGGAGCAACAAAAATATTGACATCAGTAAATCGGCTGGTGAATTCTTGAATTACACTTATGTATTTTTCAGTAGTAAGCACAGATAGTATTTTTAAGTTGCTTTCGAGTAATTTTCTGAATGATACAATCCCTTCTGTGAGAAATATATTGTTTTCAATATGAGATTGAGGTGTGAAACGAATATTTCTGTAAAAATCCACCTCGGCTGGAAGAAATTCAAGACTGTTTAAATATTTGAAATTCATTATTTAATCAGAATAAATTTGCGAATACGTTTTTGATTTGGCACGTCATAGACTAAAATATATCTACCTTTTTTAATATTTCCATTTAGCGGAATATCTTTTCTAAATTCACCAGAAACTTCGAATTCATTCACAACATTCATAATCAGATTGCCTTCGGTATCAAATAAGTCGATTTTTGCACGTCCAACTCTTTCGAGAGAATAATTTATGACTAAAATAGAATTTTGTGAATTGCGAAGAGGAGAAGATACGATTTTTGCATTCATATCGTTAGTTTTTGGAATGGATTTGGAGTAAAATTCAGCAATGTTTAGCCATTCACGGTCGAGCAGGCAATCAATATCGTGTTTGCAAAGAGTTGTCGAATAAACAAAAGGAATGCCGTAATAAGTTAGACTATCAGCAAAAGTCTTATTCAGAGATTTAAAATCCCCAACAGAAATATAAAACATTGTATCAAGACTTAAAATATCAGAGTAAAAGCTTAAATATTTCCAGGGTGCAAATTCAGCGAACAAATTTTCATTATTGAAGAAAATTTCCCTTGCGATTTGAGGGCGACCGCTTTGCAAGGTAGCCCAGGTTCGCATTCCACCGTCTAATGAAACGGCTTTTGCAAATAAATCAGGATATTTAGAAAGAAATTTTACTGCACCAAATCCACCCATCGAAAAACCTTGAACGAAGCGGAACTCACGATAAGGAACAGTTCTATAAAAATAATCTACAAATGGGATTATGTCCTCGATGAGGTCAGTCTCTGCTGGTTTCAAGCCATCGGCACTATTTCCCCACATACTATTTTCGTAGCCATCAGGAAATACAATAATACAATCATCAATGATGCCTAAGCTTACTGCATAGTTAATGTACTTAATTACAAGCGGTCGCCACGCACTACGAAAATTGTCCCCTAAACTATGTAGATGGTAAATCACCGGATAAGCTCTATTCGACTTTTCGTATCCAGACGGCAAGTATAAACTAAAAGATATTGGTTTGCCACTCTTTTGGCTAATGATAGTAACGTCGCGCAGCGAACCATCCTGTGAATTAGCTTTTAAAAAAGTAAAAATAAAAACTAAAAGAAAAATAAAATATTTACACTTCATAAATTAAAAGCTCACAAGCCCAACTTTTTTATACACTTTACGCAAAGTTTTCATTGCCACTTTGTTTGCTTTATCAGAACCGAATGACAAAATTTCTTGCAAATATTTTTTGTTGCTGGAAATTTCAGCAAAACGTTCGCTGATGGGACGAATGTATTCAGCAACTTTATCGGCAACCTCAGCTTTGAATTCACCATAACCAACCCCTTCGAATTGTTTTTCGATTTCCGCAAATGATTTGCCCGTTGCAATACTATAAAGTTGCATAAGATTTGAGACGCCGGGTTTGTTCTCTTCATCATAGCGGACAACTGTATCGCTATCGGTAACAGCCCGTTTGATTTTATTTCTTATTTCCTCAGGTTTATCGTTCAAAAATATCGTGGAATTTTTATTTTCATCAGACTTGGACATTTTAGCAGTTGGGTTTTGCAAGCTCATTATGCGAGCACCGACTTCAGGAATAAAAGGTTCAGGCATTTTGAAAGTATCGGAATAATAATGATTGAAGCGTTGAGCAAGATTGCGAGTGAGTTCGAGGTGTTGCTTCTGGTCTTCGCCGACAGGAACTAAATCTGCCTGGTATAGAAGAATATCTGCTGCCATAAGTATAGGATAAGCAAAAAGCCCAACGTTGACATTTTCTGAATGTTTCTTTGATTTATCTTTAAATTGCGTCATTTTCGAGCATTCACCCATACCTGTAAAAGTATTTAGCACCCAGGCAAGCTGACTATGAGCAGGGACGTGTGATTGAATAAATAGAGTGCTCGTTTCAGGCGAAATTCCACAAGCAAGAAACATAGCAGCAGTATCGAGCGTTCGCTGACGAAGTTCAGCAGGATTTTGCCTGACAGTAATAGCGTGAAGGTCGGCTATCATAAAATAGCAATCGTATTCAGATTGAAGTCGTACCCAATTTATTAATGCACCGGTTAAATGTCCAATTGTAAGAATTCCAGATGGCGTTATTCCACTTAATATTACTTTCTTTGTATCGGCATCCATAGTAGAAAAAAAGAAAATTTAAGACATAACAAGTATGCAAATTACAAAAAGTTAGAGAAAAAAGTAAGCACAATATCTTACTTTTTCCAGAATGAAGGTGAAAACAAAATAAGAATAGTAAAGATTTCGAGACGCCCAAGCAACATACAACCGCTGAGTACCCATTTAGCAAAAGCTGGAAGTGTTGAAAAGTTTTCAACCGGACCAACCAAACCGAGACCGGGACCTACACCATTCATTGCTGCAGCAACAGCACCAATAGATGTGGAAATATCAACACCATCAAAACACAAGGTAATGACTGCCGAAGCTGAAACAAAAGCATAAAACAGGGTAAAAATAAGTATGTTAATTGCTATCTTTCTTTCAATAGGCTGTCCGTTAATTCTAACGGGAACAACAGCCTGAGGATGGATATATTTTTTTATTTCGGAGTTAATTAATTTAACTACAACGATGAAGCGGATTTGCTTAATTCCACCTGATGTGGAACCAGCCATACCACCTAAATACATTAGCGTTATTAATAATAATTGAGCTCCATAATTCCATTTTTCATAATCTTCTGTCCCAAATCCAGTTGTAGAAATTAACGAAACAACATAGAAAAGAGCACCCCGAAATGCACCTTCTACTGTTTTGCCGTTCTCAAAAATCAGAAAAAGAGAAATTAATATCGTTGAAGATAGAATAATTAGAATGAACCATTTAAGTTCTTCGCTTTTCAAATAGGTTTTGAAAGAACCTTTCAAAGCAGAGTAATGCAAAGAGAAATTGACAGCAGAGAGAAACATACAAAATACCACAGTGTATTCGATTAGTGGGCTATGGTAAAAGCCAATACTTGCGTTTTTAGGAGAAAAGCCACCAGTTGCAATTGTGCCAAAAGCGTGGCAAATAGCATCATAAACAGGCATACCAACAAGTAAATACAGAAGCAAAATAAAAGCTGTGATTATTAAATAAACAAGCCCAATTATTCTTGCTGTTTCTTTTATGCGTGGAGATAGTTTATAGGTTGTAGGACCCGGAGTTTCAGCCTTGAAAAGTTGCATACCTGCAACACCTAAGATTGGCATAATAGATAGAGCAATAACAACAATCCCAACTCCACCAATCCAGTGAGTAAGACTTCGCCAGAGCAAAATGCTTTTGGGTAATTTTTCAATATCTGACAATATGGATGAACCGGTAGTTGTAAACCCTGAAGCACTTTCAAAAAAAGCGTCAGTAAAATCAGGAATAGCTCCACTTATCAGATAAGGTAAAGTTCCAGAAAGAATTGTAACTATCCACGCAAAAGTAACAATAAAAAAGCCCTCACGAATTGATAAATTTTTATCATTGTCATTTTGTTTTGATTTTAGAATAAAATATAATGAGAATCCAACTCCAGAGAGAAACAAAAAAGACACAAAAAAACTATAGGTAACATTTTCATTGGTAAAAAAAGAATAAAGCATAGGGAACAACATAAATAATCCTATGCATCCGACGATAAGCGATAATATTTGAATAATTGTCTTGATTTTCATTACTTTCTCCAGAATACAGGTGTAAGCAAAACTAATATGGTAAATATTTCAAGACGTCCTAATAGCATAAGAAAATTGCTCCTGATATTACATAAGGCAAAGCACCAAATAGAGACAAAGCAACCCACCCAAAACCTACTATTGCAAAACCCTCTTTGGGATGTATATCTTTTTGGCTTGCTCCTAAATTTCTCTTTGTGGAAAAAAATGCTAAAATCCCGACTAAAAATGTAATACTGAAAGAGAAGATAAAACTTGCTTGGTCCTGACTATCATAATAATATGCAAAAGGCAATGGCAGCAACATTGTAAAACTTAGAAAAATAAGTATTAATCCAAGGATTTTAGCGACAATTTTCAAATTCATATTATTACTTGAATAATTTTTCGACAATTTTAATTTGTTCAGTTGTGCAAAGAATAAGCACTTTGTCGCCTTCGCTAATATGAGTATCGCCCGTTGGAATTATTAAGTTATCATTGCGGTCGATAACAGCTCCAACAATAGCTCCACGCGGGAAATCTAAATTTTTAAGAGGCTTAGTGGTAATTTTGGACTTAGGTTTGGCAATATACATTGTTATTTCTGCTTCAATGCCGGGTAGCTCTACTACATTTGCAATAGATTGCCTTTTTATAAAACTTTCGATAACGTTGACGGTTATTTGTTGTTTGCTTACAACAGCATCAAGTCCAAGAGTTCCCGAAAGCGGTAAGTATTCGTTCTTGTTTATCAAAGTAATTGCGCGTGGCACTTTGAGGTGCTTTGCAATAATGCTGGTAATAATATTTGTCTCGTCGTCGCCTGTGATAGCAACGAACTCGTCCATATCAGGAAGCCCTTCCAGAGTAAGCAAGTCGAGGTCGCTCCCATCTCCGTGAATAACCAGAGTATCTCTCAATTGGTTGGCTATATCGGTTGCTTTTTTTTCGTCTTTTTCGATAATTTTAATATTCAAATCATCTTGCAATTTTTCTGCTATAAAGTATGCAATTTGTCCGCCACCGATAATCATTACATCTTCGATTTTAACGTTCTTCTTCCCAAAAATTTCGAGAAGTTCATCAAAATAATTAGGATTGCAAGTGAAGAAAATTTGGTCGCCTTTCATTAAGAAATCGCTGCCACGAGGAATAATTGTTCTCAAATTACGTTTTATTGCAACAATTCTCATTGGTATGTGCTTATATTTTGTTCCGAGCTCAGCAAGAGGTACTCTAAGAATATCCAATTGAGAATCGATTCTAATACCAGTAAAATGAACTTTGCCGTTTTCAAATTCAATAGAGTCAGTAGATGAAGCCAAGTTAATCAAACGAACAATCGCTTTTGCAGTTTCTTGTTCAGGATGCACCATCAGATCTACACCGAAATCTTCTTTACGAACAATAAAGTTAGGATTAAGGTATTGAGCATTTTTAACGCGAGCGATTGTAGTTTGCACCCCCATTTTTTTTGCTAATTTACAAGCAAGCAAGTTAATTTCGTCGCTACGGGTAAGAGCGACGAAGGCATCCATTTTATCAATTTGAGCAGATTTAAGAATTTCGTAATCAGTAGCATTACCTTCAATGACCATAGCGTCTAAGTGTTCGCGCGCATACTCGGCTCTTTCTGGGTTTTGCTCGATGATTACAATGTCGCCTTCGAAAAGAGTAAAACGCTTCGCAAGCTGATAACCAATGCTTCCGACCCCAACAATTGCAATATTCATTTTTCAAAACCTGAGTTTAAAAACACAAAATTATTAAAAATTATCAATATAGTGTAATGAAATTATCATTAGGAGTTTTTTATAAATATTGCTTTTTAATATCATTTATAGTATTTTTGATAAATTTAAATGATTTATTTATAAAAAATGAGGGAATTATGTCGTTTGTTATTGATGGTCATAGTCTGACAGTTGAAAAAGTTGTGGAAGTTGCCCGCAATGGTGCAAAAATTACATTAGATGAAGAAGCATTAGAGCGAATTAAAATATGCCGCCAGATGTTGGAGAAAAAGATTGAAGCACGAGAAATTATGTATGGAGTGAACACCGGTATAGGTGAGTTTTCCGAAATAGTATTGACTGATGAGCAAATCAAGGAATTTCAGAAATATCTTATATATAATCATTCAGCAGGAATTGGCGAGCCCTTGCCTATTGAATATGTGCGTGGAGCAATGCTTGGACGTGTTAATGTGCACGCTCACGGAAATTCGGGATGCCGTCCTGAAATAACTCAAACGCTTGTAGAAATGCTTAATAAAGGTGTAACACCTGTTGTTTGTAACAAAGGTTCAGTAGGTGCTTGTGGCGACCTTTCACCTATGTCTCAGATTGCATTGCTTATGATGGGCGAAGGCGAAGCATTCTACCAGGGTGAGCGTTTGCCAGGCAAAGTAGCTTTCGAGCGTGCCGGCATTCCGATACCTGGGCTTAAAGCACGCGACGGGCTTGCAACAATCAATGGCTCGAATGTATTAACTGCAATGAGTGCAATTCACATCTGGGAATTCAATCGCATTTTGAAGATGGCAGAAATTGCAGCTGCTATGTCGCTCGAAGCTTTGCTTGCTAATATGAAACCATACGACAAGCGTTTGCACGAATTGCGTGGTTTCCCTGGTGCAATTAGAAGTGCCAAAGCTATTAAGAAATGTTTGGAAGGTAGCGATTTGCTTACTGGCAAGATGAAAACTAAGGTGCAGGATGCTTATTCTATGCGCTCAACACCGCAGGTGATTGGAGCAGCTCACGATGCTCTCGCTTATGCTCGCAAACAAGTTGAAACTGAACTTAATGGAGTTGGCGACAATCCTATTTTTATTCCCGAGGATAATTTGACTTTGACCGGAGCTAACTTCCAGGGAACGCCTGTATCGCTTCCAATGGATATGGCAGGTGCATCGATAACAATGGTATGCGTGTTATCCGAACGCCGCCTGAACAGATTGCTCAATCCAGCTTTGAGCCAGGGATTGCCTGCATTCCTGACAAAGGGTGCCGGTATGTTCTCAGGAATGATGTTGAGCCAATATACTGCTGATATGTTAATTGTTGAACAGAGAATTCTTTCAAATCCTGCTTCAATTCAGTCAATCCCAGCTGCTGCCGACCAGGAAGATTTCGTTTCTATGGGAATGAATACTGCACTCAAAAACCATCAGATTCTGGACAATGCTTATGGTATTCTTGGCATTGAGTTTATGGCTGCTGCTCAGGCATTGGACTTCCGTAACTTCAAGAATGGTCGTGGTGTGGAAGTTGCACGCAAAGTGATTCGTAAATATGTCGATTTCCTTGATGTCGATAGACCACTTTACAACGACCACAACAAGATGAAGGAATTAGTGAAATCTGGTGAAATTTTGGATGCAGTCGAAGCAGAAATTGGTAGCTTAGAAGAATAAATTGAAGAAGTTTTAATATTACACCTCTTTCAAAAAATAAGCGGCTGTCCCCAAAAAGGACAGCCATTTTTATTTAGTTGATTTCTTTATATGTAATCAATAACGGTCTCAGCATAGAAGAAGTTCATCCGAAGGCGGAATTTGGGTGAGTGCCGTAAAGCACGAACCTTTTATGCTGTGTAATATTAAGTTGGGGCGTCATTTATATTATCTCTTTTTTTCTGATTATAAAATCTATAGTATTCGTATTGGCGCTTTTTGTAGCTTTGAGAACAACATCTAAATCATTCCATTTTGAACATTCACGATTAGATTCATAGTATCTTCCCGAACCTGCATAATGCTTTATCTATGTAAGTGTTTTTCTTAAACTACTCCAAGCAGTAAGCCACGTCCGCCTTTTCACTGTTGTGTGAGGATGATGAAGGGCATAGATTGATTCCTCATTTTTGGCTAACTTTTTGAAATCCTCTTTTACCTTTTTACGCCATTCCTTTGCATTTATTGATCTTGGATTGAAAATATTTAGATCATGGCATCCGAGTATCATAACTTTTCCAACATCTAAGTTAACGAAATGTGTTTGTAGATCCACAATCCTTACCAAACCATCCTGTTGTGCTGGTGTTGGATAGGATTTTCCAGTCCAAAAAAGATTGCCTTGTTTTAAATCTTTCAGAAATACTAACTCAACATGTAGTCGATTATGAGTTGTCGATATTTTCTCATTAACAGAGTCTACGCCTAATGTAATGTAATCTGTAACTTCACTTAATCTCCTACATAAATCATCGTTCAGAACGGAACTTACATATTCAGTAGCTTTCTCAATTAATTTATTAATAGCCTCATGATTTGGGTTTTTATTATCACCTATATCATTCCAGGATATTGATTCAGGCCAATCAAATTGAAGAAAGCCACCGCATGTTATAAGAAATTTGACCTTTTTGTCTTTAGGCCACTTCTCACAAATGTCTTCAATTAGTCGCCATGCTTCTTTTAGATTTCCTTCCCATTCACCAGCTATAATCACTCTTGCTATGGATGGATCTTGTTCCTCTTTTATTTCAATTTCCCAGCCTTCATAGCCCCCTTTTAACAGGTTCTCAAATTTCTTGACATCGGATTGGTTATCTGGGTCAAAACTACACCACACATAATCTTTAGCAAATAATCTGACGGTTGGCTTTAAACCTTTTATTGCTGGAAGGAAATCCCTCAGAGTATCATACCAAGCACGCTGCTCATCTCTGTAAATAGGGTCGTTGTCTTTAGCATTGAATCCCATACATAGTTTTATCCACCGTTCCCTGTCAAAACCCAATTCAAGTTCCTCAGGATATTTTTCTAAGGCAATTCTTCTCGGTTCTGTAAAATGTTGTGTTTCATCAAATTCTACAATAAAGCCGGGATTAGGAATGAAGAAATCACAATTTCGAAGAGTTTTAGATTTAACAAATTCTTTGAAACCGCTATGAGTTTTGAGAGCCTCGTAAATCTCTTTCAGTTTATCGTAGTAGGGGGTATTTTTTAAATCCTCTGGTTGAGTTCCTATCTCAAATTTATAATTCTGCTCAACTTTTCCATACATTTTTTCCAGAAGTCTTTTAACTGTTTCTTTACATTTCGCACATCTTTCGTTATGAGAATCTATTGAGACTTTATTTCTTCTGTTCTTTTTCAATGGTTTGGTGATAGAGATCTTAGAGGGCTCTTCTACTACGTTAAACCCCAAATTCTTGAGGAAATTATTCGTCTCTACACCACCATTGAATTCTTGTGAGTCTAATAGTTCGGAATTTGCATACTTATTGGCTAATGAAATGACAAACTTTGGTGGAAAATACCCGCCATCATATTCCAAAAGATACTTCCTTGAATTTCTACCCTCAGAAATTCCGACTTTCTTAATTTCTGCTATTGCTTCAATGATATGTTCTTTCTTTATGTTTTTAGGAATCATGGTAAACTCGCCCCAATTTCACACCACAAACAAATATACGCAATTATTCAATATATATTTGCATTATTGCATTTAATCTTTATTAAAAATTTAGTATGTTTTTCCAAAACTTCCAATTTTTTTTGCATTTTTTAAAAACTTATTAGAAATTGCAGCAATCCTTTCACTTCAAACATTTCAGCAAAACTACATTCCAAACGGATTAAGTACAAACTTTTTCACCTTAACGGACAAGAACAAATTTTATGATTACGATTTCCCAAACAACAACTCCCCTAAAACGCCAAGCTTGCAGCTAACCCTTTCAACATACACAATTATTTAATTATTTACAATATTTCATTTAACTTATCTCTAACCATCAATACATCCCCATAACTCTCTTCAATTGCATTCACCGCGTTGAAAACTTGCATAAATACCTTTATAGGGAAATTTAAGTAAAATGATTACGAATTAGCCTGCTTTCTCTCTTTTTTATGTCGGAAAATTGCCCAGAAAAAGCCAACCACAACTAAAATAGTGCCGAGCCATACAAAATTAATAAATGGTTTTATGGCAAAGTCAAATGAAAAAAGTTGAACAGGTTCAGCCGTTGGTTCGCCTTCACGCTGGAATACAAACGCAGCTTGCGAGCCACCCTGCATCATTGCAATAAGTTCCGAAAAGCCAATCATAATATCAGTGCCGCGAATTTTCTTCATTTCAGGAATTCCTTCTTTGGAATTAATATCTATGGCTGAATATAGAGTATCGACATATTTTTCGTTTGGCAGTGTAAATTCAACGGCAACCCCCAATCTTACTCTGTTGTCCGCCGACATTTCCATTGCGTGGTTCATATCAAAACCAAGCATCTGCATTTTCAATGAAGTATCGAGTGGGACACGCGACATTTCCTCGCGAGCAAGAAGCACCATCGGTGAATTTGACTTTCTTTCAGTCGATTTAGGTGATATATAAATATCATAAAATGGTTTTTCAATAATTCCAGGTTCGAGAAATGGTGCCATTCGGTCGTTGAAATTACTCCAATAGAAGATTGGGTTCAAAGTATAAGTGTTTTCACCTTTTTTGGCAGTAACGATAAATTCGTATTTTTCTCTATCCTGAAAATGCTTTTCAATCTGGTTGATTTTTTCGAAAGTAATTTCGTATCCAAAAACATTAGTTTTATCGCCAAGAGCGAGCGTAACGTGTTGAGTTGAAGAATATGCACCTGAAATTAAAGCACCAAGAAGCAAAAAAGCAACCCCCGCATGAGAAATGTAAGTCCCAAAGCCGTGTTTGTATGTTTTCCAGTTGCGAATAATAAATTCAAGATTGACAACAATTGTATAAATTGCAGCAAAAGCAAGTAAAAGATAAGCGGCAGAATTAACACCTAACCAGAAAACAATCAAAGTTAGTATTATTGAAATCGATAATGAAATAGAAATTCGATTTATTTTGCTTTTAATATCAGTCGAGTTCCAGTGTAAGTAGAGTGAAAAAGCACTTGTGAGTAAAAGCAAAATTGCAAAAGGTAAATTCCATTTATCATAGAAAGAAATATCAACACTCGACTTTTGCGAACCCAAAATTTCTGTAAAAAGAGGCCAGTTTGTTCCAATAAAAACAATAATCGCAATCGCAAATAGAATAATCGAACCCAGTGAAAGGAAAAATTCGCGTGAACTTCCTTTGAAATCAATTGCTCCGGAAATAGATGAAATCTCCCTTGTGCGAATAATAAGCGAAATTATTCCAATCAAAAAGAAAACAACAAGCGATACAATCAATAACGTATAGATAAATTTACCAGGTTCGCCAAAAGAATGAACGGAAATGTCGCCTAATACACCACTACGAGTTAAAAATGTTGCATAAAGCACCAATATGAAGGAAATAATTGCAAGTACAAAATTAGTGCGAACAAGCCCTTTTGTTCGTCTCTGAACAAGCATTGTATGCACAAGAGCAACAGCAATCAGCCAGGGAAGAAGAGAAGCATTCTCAACTGGGTCCCAGCCCCAAAAGCCACCCCAACCAAGCACTTCGTATGCCCAGAAGCCACCAAGCATAATTCCAAGCCCAAGAATACCTGTTGCTGCAAGTGTCCAGGGGAGTGAAATCTCAATCCATTTATGATATTCCCGTTTGATTAGACCAGCAACAGCAAATACAAACGGGACGCTCATCATAGCATATCCTGCAAATACAATCGGCGGATGAATAGCGTTCCAGTAATTCTGCAATATTGGATTTAGACCACGACCATTTGGCGGGGTAAATCCAACGGGTGTTCCACTATCGGCAAATGCTTCCCAGATATACTGAAATGGGCTTTTCGAAATTAACATCAATGTGAGAAATACAAGGATTAGCGAATAAAGCCCCATCACTAATTCCTGATAACCGTATTTCTTGGCATACGGTTGCAGGAAAAAGCCAATGAGCACCATCATAAGTGCCCATAGCAAAATAGAGCCTTCCTGACCAGAATAGAAAGAGGTAATTAACAAGCCAAGTGGCAATTCTCTTGAAGAATAAGACCAAATATAGTAGTATTGAAAATTATAAGAAAGTATATTCGACAAAAGAAATGCCGAGGCAAATACTATTGCTGCAAAAAGTCCCCAATAGGAATATTCTGCTATTTTTATATTCTTTTTGTTTTTTAAGGCTAAAAAGTAAAAAAGAGTTGATAACACTGAGAAAATTAAAGAAACGTAGATAGATAATTTACCAATCATAAAGAACCTGAGAAATGTTTATAAGAATAATTTTTATTTTTGCATTTTACCTTCATATTTACTTGGGCATTTGGTAAGAACTTCGGATGCCATAAAAATATCGCCTTCAAATTTTCCCTTGACAACTACCATCGGTGCAATATCAAAATTATTGGGCTTCCCACCTTTGTAGAGCACCTCAGCAATTCCATTTTTTTCGTCTCTCAGATGAAACTTGAACTCATTATTTTGACTGTCGTAGTTCGAAGGAAGTTCTTTTACCCAAGAACCAATGATTTGTACAGTTTTGTGTTCCTGGCGGGCAGTCGCAAAATCCGAATATTCGATTTTACTTGCATCAAATGAATAAATTGCTAATGCTACTAATGCAATCCCCGCAATAATTCCGATTAAATACTTTTTCTTCATAACTAAACTCATTTTTAATAAATCATTAAATCTAAAATAATAAAATTAATTTAAAAAATGTAATTTTTTTGGATTGGTTAATTATTTTTTAAGTGTGAATAAAATGAACCGGTAAAGAGAAAGTGAATGATGTCCCAACTCCGAGTTCGGAATGAAAACTAATTTCTCCACCTAATTTTTCGATAGCGTTTTTGACAATGTATAACCCAAGCCCGGTGCCTTGTATTGATTCAGAGTTTTCCCCGCGATAAAATTGCTCGAAAATGTGCTTTTTATCATTTTCGGGAATACCAAATCCCTGATCCTTAACTTGAACAAATATTACATTATCTTCGACAAGCCCAACAGAAATATTAACATCTGTATTCATCGGCGAATATTGGACAGCATTTGTAACTAAATTCATCATAATAGTTTTGAACAAGTTTTCTTCTGTAACAATCATTGGATTTTGAAGGTCAATAGAAATCTGAAAATTATGATGATATTGGTCTATTGCTTTAATTTCATCGACAACATTTTCGATTAATTTAGCGACGTTAAATGGTGAAAAATGGACTTCGCTCAGAACTTCTTCTTCGCTTAAATGACCGGTAACAAGAACATTATCGAGCAAATGTGTCATCTGACGGGCAGCAATTCGAATTCTATCAACGTGTTTGGAGAGAGTGCTTAAGTCGTTTTTAACAATTGCAAGTTCCATAAGGAAAAGCGATGTAAGCATAACGGTAAGTGGCGAACGATATTCCTCCGATATCATTTTCAGGAAACGAGCGCGTAGCTCGCTAAATTCTTTTTCTTTTAGATATGCAGATTGTAGTTCATCTTTTGCAATGCGAAGTTCTTCAAGAGCATCTTCAAGCTCGGCAGTTCGCAGTCGGACGCGTTCTTCGAGCTCGATATTCATTGATTTGAGAGCTTTTTCGTTTTGTTCGTTGATAATTGCTGCGGAAAAAATACGTGCAGCAACTTCGAGAGCATCAATTTCTTGCTGGATCCATTGTTGTTTAGTTTCAACGTTTCTTATTAAGAAAAATCCCCAGAATTTATTGTAAGGAGTAATTGGAATAAAAGTAAGAGAAGTAAAATGAAAATTTGCGGGGAAATTCAAATCGTTATAAGGAAGCTCATCATAATGAATGACAACAATTTCACCTGATATTAGTTTATTTTTAATATTACGGTTTTCTGTCAGAATATATTTGAATTCAGGACTTGTGCATAATTGTTCGTTAGTAATGTCAATTAATGAAGAGTAATTCAAACATCTTAAATCAAACGTATCCTGGTTTTCGCTAATATTCTCAAATAGATATACAACAGAGGAATCAGTAATTGAAAGAAGTCTATCGAGGCTAACTTTAATTTTTGCACGCCAATTTGGTTCAATAAGAAATTGTTCGGCTGCTTGACTGATAGTTTCTAAAATTTCATCCTTTCTTGAAATAATTTTATGAAGGCGTTTCGTGGTAGTTAAATCATCAACAATTCCTATAAAATAGTGAAGATCGCAAGGTTCGTTAATAGAAATTTCGCTCAACAATACATTTCTTATTTCTCCATCTTTTCTGCGGACTGAAAGTTCAAAGCTTGTAGGCAGACTTTTACCTTCTTGCAAATCAAGAGCACGTTTTCGAATAATTGGTCGAGAACTTTCCTCAATTAATTCAAAATAATCGAATGCTGGGGATAAAATTTCGTCCTTTGTATATCCAGAAAACTCACAAAATTTAGGGTTGACATAGAGGAATTTATGATCCTTCATAATAAACATTGGGTCATTAGCATTTTCAAGCAGAGAATAATACTTTTTCTCACTTTCTATTAATTTGGTTCGAATAATATGCCGATTCAAAGCAAGAGACAGGACATTTAGAATTCTTGTAAGAATTTTAATGTCTTTTTGATGGAATTTAGAATCTTTGTTTGCAAGGAAAAGATAACCAAAATTAACACCTTCGATTTCAACTGGAGCATAAAGGTAATTCTCTATTGCTAATACATTGTCGTTTAATTGAATTTGAACGGGGGTGTTGAAATTATCATAAATATAACTATCATTTGCAAACTTTTTTCTAATTGTAATATCTATTAATGAAATTGCATTCTGGTCGAGTTCCAAATATGAGTGAAAGACAACACTAACTTGTTCCTCGAGATTGAATAAAGTAAGGAAACTGAAATGATTAGCGAATAAGTTGCTAAAAGAGTAAAGCACAAGTTGACAAATCTTGTGAAGTTCAGTTTCGTTGATAACATAATTTGAAATCGAAGCTACATTAATATTTACCTTAACTTCATTTTGAAGCTGAATTTCTTTGTTAACTCTATCAATTGCAGAAACTAAAATGTTTGAAAAAGTTCTCAGCAAAGCAGAATCCTCGTTTCGCCACGAGCTGTCAAGCATTGCATTAAAAATTGCAATACCACCATACAACTCATTGTCATAAATAACGGGCACGATGAAAATATTCGATAATCCAAGCAATTTCATATACTTCCGCACTTCTGGGGAAGTATTTTCATAATTAACTAAAAAATTACCTGTAATAAAGTTACTATTTTTGAAAAATGAATAAATCCATTGATGAATATTGTCAATTTTTTCTTTGAATTTATTGACGTTTATTTGCAATGTGTTAGCGAAAAATGCATATTCGGGGGATACAATTCCATTGCTAACGGTGTAAAGAACAATCCCATCAGCATTAGCAAAGTAACAAAATTTTTTGAGGGCATTAAGTGTTTTGTCTTCAAGTTCATAAGTTTCTAAACTTGTGAAATCCTGGGCTATTTCGCTGAGAAGTTTTTCGAAATTTTTTCTATATTCGAGGTTTAATCGAAGAAGTTTATTGCTCTTGTCTTCTTTGATGATAACGCCAATGTATTGGTTTTCATTCTCAATAATTGGATAATAAATGACGTAAATATTTTTTGTCCTGCTATCACCAAAGAATAAAGTATATTCCGATGTTGCAGGTTGTTCGTTTACGTGAGTAATGTTAAATAAGTTTTGGTAAAGGTTTTCAACGAATTTTTCATTTAAATAATCTTTGTTATTTTGATTAACAAATTTCACAAACAATTCTTGGATTTTTAATCTTTTAATAGTATCGACAGGTATTTCAAATAGATTTTCAGCGAAATTATTGCAATAAATAATATTACACTCTTTGTCAATAATCAAAAGTGCTTCTTGTGAGTGTTGAAAAAACTGCTCAAAAATATTAATTGAGATAGAATTTTTATTCATTTTACAAATACAATGACACACATTAGAGAACTAAATATAAGAAACAAAACTAATTAAATCAAAAAATTATTTTTTTTGAGCGTTAATTCGCAACCAGGCATCATAAAAAGGAGATGTTTGTTTCCAAATTGGTTGCAATGGGCTATTGGCAAAAGCAGTTACAATATCAAAAAGCAAATTAGCGTGCTGCAAAACAGCTTCATAATTTACTTGAAATTTAAAGTCGTCGTTTGGAGTGTGATATATATTGTTTGCGTAATAATAGAACTTCTCCAAAGCTTCTTCCTGCGAGAGATTCTCTAAATCGAGCCCATCCATAATAAGCAAAGCAGGCACTCCGTTTCTCGCAAATGAGTAATTATCAGAATACACGAATGAATTGTCTAACGCAAACGCTGGCAATTCCGATAAATAAAGATTATTTTGTTCCAATACCTTATCGAGAACATCAATATTATCCAAAAATTCCGCCCCGATAGCAACAACTGATTTAAATCTATCCAGAAAAGCAATCCCGTCAATATTTATATTGAGAACTGTCTTGTGAAGCGGTCGGGCAGGATAATCGCAATAGTAGGTGGAACCAAGCAATCCCTGCTCTTCTGCCGTTGTGAAAAGGAATATAATAGAACGTTTGGGTTTGCTTTTTGTTTCCATTATTCTTCGGGCAATTTCGAGTGTTACAGCACAACCAAGAGCATTGTCGGTAAGTCCGTTGTAAATACTATCGCTTCCGAATGGAATGCCTATACCAAGATGGTCGTAATGTGCAGAAACTAATATGTAACTATCGCGTAATTTTTCATCTGAACCTTGAATAATTCCGATAACATTTACGGCAAGAAAATCGTGGCGTTCTATTTGAGGTTTGAACTCAAAGAAAGTATTTAGCGGAAAACTTGATAATTTGTTGTTTTTTGCAAGTTCCATAATCTGATTTAGTGAGTAACCAGATTGTGCAAAGATAAAATCAGAGTCATTAGGATTAAGGATAATGCACAAATTATTATTCAAATTATACGCAAGCGAGAAATCGTCGAATTGATAATTAAATTTCTTGTTTTCCCAATCATCTGGATTTGAAAGGCTTTTCGAAGAGATTATTATCAGTGCAGCAGCACCACGAGAAAGAGCAATAATTCGTTTGGTTTCGAAACTTGAATAAGTAGTCGGTCGCTCACCCGCAAAGAAATCAGGGGAAGATGAAAGCGGTTCACCATCTAAAACTACAACAACCTTGCCGCGAACATCAATATTCAAATAATCGTTATAATCGAATTCGGGAGCGACTATACCAAAACCGGCAAATACCATCTCTGTTCGCCGTGCAAGAAAAATTTGATGCGAAATTTTATAAACTAAATAATCTTGGTTTAATATATATTCCCGGAAATTGTTCTCAGAATATATAGTAAGTTTTGTCTCAGGTAGAAGTTTTGTGGAATGCATAGGGATATATTGATAGAAAGTTCCGTCTTTGCCAAGCGGTTTCACACCGTATTTATGCAATTCTGAGGCTAAATATTTAGCGGCAATTTCACTACCGAACGAACCCGTTAGTCGTCCTGCCAAAAAATCGCTCGCAAGAAAGTTCACGTGGCTAATAATCTGACTTTTGTTTATCTCTGCTATCAAGCAGGAAGCAAATAGCACGGTTATTATGTATAAGCATACTCTCATATAAACAAATTACTTAATAATGTAAAATAAAAAAAATCGATTGATTAAAAACTATTGTTCAGTAAATGGCAAGGAAATTGACAATAATCAGAATAATACAAAAGAAATAGCATAAATACTATGTTTTTTGAATGATGAAGAAAGGAAATGGCTAAAAATACACAAATTGATGTATTAAATTCGCCTGCGATGAGCAAAATCCGCAATAATCTGCTTCCTCAATTGAGCAGGAACCGAGATTTGTTGTTAGCGATGGGAGTATTGCTCATATTAGGTTTGTTGATAATACCGTTACCCCCAAAACTATTAGATATATTTTTAGCGACAAATATTACTTTGTCTGTATTAATCTTGATGATTGCGATTTACATAAGAACACCGCTCGAATTTTCATCGTTTCCCGCAGTGTTGCTTATGACTACTTTGTTTCGATTAGGACTAAACGTTGCTACTACGCGTCTGATATTAGGAGAGGCTTCTGCAGGAGATATCATCCAGGCATTTGGCTCGTTTGTTATCAAGGGAAATTATGTAGTCGGTGTGATTATATTTTTAATCTTACTTGTCATTAATTTTATTGTAGTAATCAAGGGTTCTACTCGTATAGCAGAAGTAAGTGCTCGTTTTACATTAGATGCATTGCCTGGCAAGCAGATGAGTATTGATGCTGATTTAAACGCAGGATATATAGATGAAGCAACTGCCAAAAAGAGACGTGAAGACCTAACACGCGAGGCTGACTTCTTTGGTGCAATGGACGGTGCAGCTAAGTTTATTAAGGGAGATGCAATTGCAGGACTTGTTATTACAGGTGTCAATATCCTTGGCGGGCTGGCTGTTGGGATGTTGCAGTTTGATATGGATTTTGCTACCGCTGCATCAACCTATACAATATTGACCATTGGCGATGGGCTGGTGGCACAAATTCCATCGCTTTTGATTTCTGTTTCGGGTGGTTTGGTCGTAACACGTTCGAGCGGTTCAGATTATCTTGATACAGAACTTTCATTCCAGATAGGCAGTCGCCCTAAACCTCTTGCGATTACTTCATTAGTTTTGCTTGTTATGGGAACAATTCCAGGCTTCCCGTTTATTCCATTTTTCATTCTTTCAATAATTACTGGTGCTTTTGCATACTACCGCTATAAGCAAACAAAACAAGAGGCTGAAAGAAAACTTAAAGAGGAAATTGAAAAAGCAGAGGAAGTGAGCTTGCCACCCGAGCAACCAGTAGAAGAATTGCTTAAAATCGATCCCATAGAAATCGAATTAGGTTATGCTTTGATACAATTAGTTGACGAAACGCAGGGAGGCGATGTATTCAAACGAATTACAAACGTTCGGCGCCAGCTGGCTCAGGAACTTGGTATTATCTTGCCACCAGTGAGAGTAAGAGATAATTTGCAACTCGAACCAGAAGAATACGTTGTCAAAATTCGTAATAATGAAATTGCAAGAAACAAGCTCTATCCCAATATGTTGCTTGCAATGAATCCCGGAAATGCCGAAGGCACTCTTGATGGCATAAATGTTACAGAGCCTGTTTTTGGACTGCCTGCTGTGTGGATAAATCAAAACTTGCGGGAAAATGCTGAGGTGATGGGCTATACAGTTGTCGAGGCAGCTACTGTTCTTACAACGCATTTAACAGAATTGTTGCGGCGAAATGCCGATAAACTTCTTACTCGTCAAGAGGTGAAGCGATTAATCGACAATTTGAAAGACGATTATCCCGCACTCTTAGAAGAAATACAGCAGGAACAATTGCCGCTTGTGCTTGTCCAGAAAGTGCTGCAAAATCTACTTTCTGAGGGTATTCCAATAAGAGATTTGCCGATAATATTGGAATCAATCCTTGAATATTCGAAAGTAACAAAAAATACAGATGTATTAACTGAATACGTTCGCCATAATTTATCCGAAACCATAAAAAAACTATATCAAGATAGGTTCGGAGTGATACACGCCATTGCTTTAGACCCGCAAATTGAAGAAAAAATTACAAATGCATTGCAAATGCACGGGACAAATGCAATCGCACCATCAATGGGCTTACCACCAGATTTTATCGAGGCGATGAAGAATAGTCTGAATGAAGCAATCGAGGAAATTTCGCTTGCGGGATATTTGCCACTTATAATTTGTTCGGCTCAAATTCGTCCCTATCTCTATAGAATGATACATAATACTTATCCACTTGTTAGCGTTGTCAGTTTCACGGAACTTCCTGCGGACACTGACATAGAAATTCACGGGCAAGTGCGTGTTTAAGAAAAAATAGGGTATGAGAACAAACAAATTAATTACAATCGACCACCACATAGCTAACGAAAAGTCTTTGCATCCCTATTCCACGGGAGAATTTTCAGCTTTGCTTCACGATATTGCTCTTGCTATTAGGATTATTTCACGAGAAGTCAGGCGTGCCGGTCTTAATGAAATGTTTGGGCTAACGGGAGAAGAAAACCCTAACGGCGATAAAGTAAGAAAACTGGATAAATTTGCAAATGAAATAATTAAAAATTTAGTTCTGCAAAATGGAAATGTTTGTTGCATAGCAAGTGAAGAAGAAAAAGATTTAGTTTATGCACCGAACAACGCAAATGCAAAATATATTTTAGTTTACGACCCTCTTGACGGCTCGGCAAATATCGATGTTAACATTACGATTGGAAGTATTTTCTCAATTTATCGCAGACTGCAAGACAATATTCCTGTAAATATTAATGATGTTTTGCAGTGCGGAGCAAAACAAGTCGCTGCGGGGTATGCTCTCTATGGTTCATCTACTCTTTTGGTGTATACAACGGGAAATGGTGTTAACGTTTTCACTTACGACCCAACTTTGGGTGAATTCTTCCTCACACAAAAGAATTTGAAAATTCCACCATCGGGCTATATTTATAGTTGCAATGAAGGGAATTACTACAAATGGAAGCCACAGGTGCGTCAATTTGTAGATTATTTAAAAGGTGCAGATGGGAATAATAGTTCCTATATGCTGCGCTATATTGCAAGTGGAGTGGCAGATATTCATCGAACTTTACTATATGGCGGAATTTATCTCTATCCCGAAGACGCGTCTCATCCTACGGGAAAATTCAGACTTGTATATGAAGCGAATGCACTTGCTATGATTGTCGAGCAAGCCGGCGGCAAAGCAACAGATGGCAATCAAAGAATTCTGGAAGTGCATCCTACCTCAATTCACCAAACAACACCCTTGATTATCGGAAGCCCCAACGAAGTTAGCCTATATGAAAAATATTATCGACAAGAGATGAATTTATAATCTTATTTAAACGTTTTTTTGGCAAAGCCCTTAATTTCAATTCCATCAATTTCAGGCTCATATTATTCGATTATTACTAATACTAATATACTAATTCAACAAATTTTGATGAAGTAACTACCTGTTTCTTAACAAATTTCAAAAATTTCAAAAATAATTATTTTTTTTACAATAATTATTATTTACGTTCGACTATAAAATAGAAATTATTTGTAAATAAGAATAATTATAAATTAATGAATAATCTCAAAGAAAAATTGGCAAGCAAAGGATTGAAAGCAACAGCCCAAAGATTGTATGTTTACGAGGCTTTGTTCAATAGCAGAGAACATCCAACTGCAGAGGAAGTGTTCCGCAAAGTATCGAAAGTGTTGCCAAGTGTTTCGTTAAGCACTATATACAACACACTTGAAACATTTGTCGAACACAATCTTGTCAATAAAGTTCTTAGCGAGTCGGGAACAGCTCGATATGACGCTTTTGTGGAAACACATCATCATATTTATTCCGAAAAAGGAGAAATTATTGCAGATTATTACGATGATGGGCTTGCAGAACTGCTTCTTAGCTATTTTTCAAAGAAGAAGATTTTTGATTATGAAATAAAAGAAGTTCGACTTCAAATTATTTGTTCAACAAAAGAATAGGAAACAAAAAATGAGTAACCTTAATCTAATTGGGCTCGACGCTCAAAAATCAGCAGAATTAGCAGAAAAATTAAATGATTTATTAGCTAATTACCACGTTTTTTATATGAATGTTCGTGGATTTCATTGGAACATTCGTGGCGAAAAGTTTTTCGAATTGCATTTGAAATTCGAGGAATTATACGATAACTTGATTTTGAAAATCGACGAAATCGCTGAACGCATTTTAACAATTGGAAGCACACCTCTACACTCATTTAGCGATTATTTGGCTAAATCAGAAATAAAAGAAGCCAAAAATTTATCTTCGGCAAAAGAAACCGTTGCCTCTATTCTTGATAGTTTCAGAGTATTGCTTATAAAACAACGTTATATTTTAGACCTTTCAGACGAAGTCGGGGACGAAGGAACAAATACACTAATGAG
>JAKIZO010000109.1 GCA_022707965.1 Bacteroidota bacterium | reverse complement strand
AGCCGATAAAGTTTTGGATTATGGTGCTAGTGGCATTGGTTTATATCGCTCCGAATTTTTATTCTTTAGAAAAGGCCTTCCCTCTTTTGAAGAACAAGTCCAAGCTTATCAATATATTCTAAATGCACTCACCCCCAATAGCGTAACCATTCGTACTCTAGATGCAGGTGGAGATAAATTAGTTGCTGATATTTCTATATCCAATGAAGCGAATCCTTTTATGGGCTGGCGCTCTATTCGCGTCTGCCTAGATCATGAAGATCTTTTTAAAGAACAACTTAAAGCTTTAATTACAGCAAATACTCAAGGGAACTTAAGAATTCTACTCCCTATGATTTCTTCAATGCAAGAGCTTAGACGATCAAAAGCACATATTGAAACTTGTAAAAAAGAATTAGAAGCTAAAGGGATTTTCTCTCCAAAAATTGAGCTCGGAATAATGATTGAAGTACCAGCAGCAGTAGTGCTTGTTGACAAGTTTGCAAAAGAAGTTGATTTTTTCAGTATTGGAACAAATGATTTAATTCAGTTTACTTTAGCTGTTGACCGTACCAATGAATTAATCTCCTCCATGTTTCAGCCACATCATCCAGCTGTTTTAAACATGATTCATAAA
>JAKIZO010000108.1 GCA_022707965.1 Bacteroidota bacterium | reverse complement strand
AGAAGACAACACAAGCGCCGTCAAAGATGAAGGAACAAAAACGGCATTCTTCAGCAAGGCATGCAATTGTTTCGAAATCAGAACGAGTTCTGATTTATATAAGAAAATATTAATTTACGATATATATGGTAAAATTGTTTATCAAGAAGACACAAGCAATGATATAGTCCGAATAGATGCTGAAAGGTATGCAAATGGAGTATATATAATTGTGGTCGATAAGCAAGATACGAAACAAATAATGAATTTGATAAAATATTAATATAATTTTCTTTTGGGGGTATCATGAATAAACTCTTATTGACTCGCAGGGCTGGCTTTTTGCTGCTCGGTTTAATGATGGTTGCCTTAGGGCTGACCACTTTGACCGAAACAGCCAAAGCTCAATGCGACGTAATTGTACCACGCCTAAACTTAACTGGTGACGAACACGGTTATAGCGAAGCTTGGTATCCCGATGGCAGAATTTGGGTTCCGCCATCAACAAAAACTCCTCGTGAGTTTCTTCTACCTGTTTTTATGGAAATAACAACAAAGACGTTTGAACCAATTACAAACTTTGAATTTTCAATCTCTTACAATTCGCAAGCTTTTCGCGCGATAGGCGTGCAATCGCAC
>JAKIZO010000107.1 GCA_022707965.1 Bacteroidota bacterium | reverse complement strand
AGTCCTCCATATGTTGGCCTGATAGATTACCACGAGCAACATGCCTATGCTTATGAGCTCTTTGGCTTTAATCGAAAAGATGAATTAGAGATTGGACCTCTTTATAAAGGTAATGGATTAGAAGCAAGGAACTCTTATATTAAAGGTGTTGCTTGTGTTTTGTTAAATTGTAAGAAGTTTCTCCAGGATGATTATGACATATTCTTAGTAGCCAACGATAAATTCGATATATATCCTAAGATTGCTGATTTAGCTTCTATGAGAATAGTAGATAAATTTAAGAGGCCTGTGTTAAATAGGGTCGAAAAAGACAGAAATGGTGCATATTCAGAGACAATATTTCATTTAAAGGAAAAATAAGATGTCCCTTACTGAATACCAAGTTATGCAGATTGAAAATGTAATCAAAAAGAGTTTAAAAAATAAGTTTTATGCATATAAACCTGAATCAAGTAATATGCCTTTCCATTTTCGCTTGCTTGGTAAAGACCGAATGGCCCTATACTCTTTTATTCAATCTTTGAATACAACATTTGGAACATCGATTTTTGAGCCTGCAGCGGAAACTTTAGCTAGTATTAGGTTTCAATTTGCTCAGAAGCAGTTTTCAGTTGGTAATTCGATAGCTGAAGAGGCTCAAAAAGAAATCC
>JAKIZO010000106.1:333-676 GCA_022707965.1 Bacteroidota bacterium | reverse complement strand
AGTTCAGATTGGCTTTCAAGATGCCAAAGAAAAGAACACCACAGCCGCCCTTAAGGGACATTTTAAGAAAGCTGGTGTAACTCCCAAGAGACACTTGGCCGAGTTCAAGGGGTTTAACGGATCACTCAATACGGGTGATGTCCTTACCGTCGAGTTCTTCAACGGAGCTGCATTTGTTGACGTTACAGCCGTCTCCAAAGGTCGCGGCTTCCAGGGTGTTGTTAAGAGACATGGTTTCGGTGGCGTAGGCCAGCAGAGCCATGGTCAGCATAACCGTGCACGCAAGCCCGGCGCTATAGGTGCATGTTCAACTCCCGCAAAGGTGTTCAAAGGTATGCGCATG
>JAKIZO010000106.1:0-269 GCA_022707965.1 Bacteroidota bacterium | reverse complement strand
CCTTCTTGTTAAGGGTTCGGTTCCGGGTTATAATGGTTCAATCGTCTCAATTTACAGGTAATGGAACTTAGTGTATTAAATATAAAAGGTGAGGATACCGGCAGAAAGGTAATCCTGAACGATGCTGTTTTTGGCATTAAGCCTAACGATCACGCCATTTACCTGGATGTGAAGCAGTTCATGGCCAACAAGCGTCAGGGTACGCACAAGGCAAAAGAGAGAGGTGAGGTCAGTGGCTCAACCAAAAAGTTGGGCCGTCAGAAAGGTAG
>JAKIZO010000105.1 GCA_022707965.1 Bacteroidota bacterium | reverse complement strand
GAAGAACTGCAAAAAGAAAAAGAGAAAATTCAGCAACAATAAACGATATTTTACTTTAAAAAACGTCATTACTATAATAGTAATGGCGTTTTTTATTTGGAGTTTATAAATTGGTTTATATTACTAAACAGGTTAAATTTTCAGCGGGACATCGCCTGTACAATCCCGAGTTTTCCGACGAGGAAAACGACAGAATATATGATAAATGCAACAATCCACGTGGTCACGGGCATAATTACACACTCGAAGTTACTCTTTGTGGCAAGCCTGACCCTAAAATCGGCTATTTGTATGATTTAAAAAAACTTAAAGAAATTATTAATCGCGAAATCGTTGATAAAGTTGACCACAAAAATCTTAACGAAGATGTCGATTTTCTAAAAGGTGTTATCCCAACAGTTGAAAATTTAGCAATAAAATTCTGGGAGCTCCTTGAAAGAAAATTTGGAGATGCAAAACTTTATAGAATTAAATTATATGAAACAGATACAAGTTTTGTCGAGTATTATGGAGAAAAATAATGAGTAATAGTATTGTTCCAAAGCAGGATAATCATATTATTAAGCCCGAGGTCGAAATTCAAAAGTCAATTGAAGAAAATGGTGATTTAGAAATTTACAAAAAATATAATGAATTTGGTTACGAACTCTTTGATGCCAATGGGAATCACCCTATTTCAGATGATGAACGAAA
>JAKIZO010000104.1:329-709 GCA_022707965.1 Bacteroidota bacterium | reverse complement strand
GTGAAACTAACAATTTTTGTACGAACAGAAAACTGGGTGACTGAAAACTATTTTTTAGAGTGAAAATTTCACAGAAAGGTGTTGACAAACATAATTTCGACAGACAGAAATCTTAAAATTATTGCGTTAATTTGTAGACTTTTGTTTCGTGACTTGAGAGAGAAAAAAAGACTTTTCATTTTCGGTCAGACTTTGTTCGTTAGCGGGCTGAAAGTGCATTTAGACAAGGAATTGAAAATCGGTTTGCGAGAGAAAGCTCTTTTAAACGGCAGAAGCTAAAACGACAGAGAAACAAAACACTACGAACACCTAACACACGCCTATGCGCTTTGGGCGGCTAATGTGCTTTTGGCAGTCTTTGCGCCCGCATTTCCTTTGTC
>JAKIZO010000104.1:0-295 GCA_022707965.1 Bacteroidota bacterium | reverse complement strand
GCGACAGGAAATTCGCCCGCAGCCCGCCCAAGCCCATAGCCTCGGTCGTTAGCGGGCATAGTTGAAAAGGAAAAAAGAGACAGATTTGTATTGAAAAATCTTTGAGGAACTGTCCTTTTTATTTCACATAGACAGACAATTTACTTTTGACAGACTTCAGACTTCGGACAACTTTAGCGGTCGGACAATTCCTCGCAGATTTTCGAAGGAAGAAAGTTGACTTTTCAGCTTTTGAACTATGACCACTAAAGACCGAATTGGTGACTTCTGATTTGTCAGACTTTCCAGGCTTGCA
>JAKIZO010000103.1 GCA_022707965.1 Bacteroidota bacterium | reverse complement strand
GATTTTCTCGAATTACCAGGTTTAGAACCTTCCGAAGGTTTTCTTTATTCGGGGCACATCGTAGGGGCACTGCATGCCGTGCCCCTACGTAGACCTTTGGAAGGTTTCCCTTATTTCTATCTATACGTTCGATTGCAAAAAAAATAGGGGCAAATTATTATTTGCCCCTATACTGTCGCGATACTAATATAGTACAATTCAGAGAGAAAAAAAACGAACATTGAAATGAAAAGGGTGATAATGTCGCGATACTAATATAGTACAATTCAGAGCAGAATAAAAAGCCACGCGAACGGATTTGAAGCCTTCGTCGCGATACTAATATAGTACAATTCAGAGGATTACAGTATCACAAAGTAGTATATAACATAAAAGGTCGCGATACTAATATAGTACAATTCAGAGCAAATTGCAAGCCTGACGGGCTTGCATCGAACAACAATTTAGTCGCGATACTAATATAGTACAATTCAGAGCTAAAATTATTACCAGCTATCCAAATATTAATGGGAGTCGCGATACTAATATAGTACAATTCAGAGGAGGTATAAAAATAATGGAAACTAAAAAAATTAAAACCGGTCGCGATACTAATATAGTACAATTCAGAGTGCTAATGGATTGGCAAGCATCCGCAACATATCATCTGTCGCGATACTAATATAGTACAATTCAGAGCGCTCATCGATGACCAATTCTCTGTTATCGCTAAAGAGTCGCGATACTAATATA
>JAKIZO010000102.1 GCA_022707965.1 Bacteroidota bacterium | reverse complement strand
AAGAAGAGAAAACCCGTTTCGGGCTTGTCGGGAGAAAGGTTTACAGGAAAGTTTTTTCGACTTTTGATTTGCTCATTTTGAAAGAGTTTTCGAGAACGAGACAAGAAATTCACAAAACATGCTTTGAAACAGTCATTTTGAGAGTGTGAATCTTAAAAATTATCCGTTAATTTGTGACAGCTTTGAGAGAGAACTTAGAGTAGGAGAGAGCGAGAACCTTTTCGGACTTGAAAACTACGGTTTGAGAGAGTTTCTGCAAAATTCAGGGCTGAAAACTAAACGGACAGAATAACTACGACCCGCTAACACACGCCTATGCGCTTTGGGCGGCTAATGTGCTTTTGGCAGTCTTTGCGCCCGCATTTCCTTTGTCGCCATTGCGACAGGAAATTCGCCCGCAGCCCGCCCAAGCCCATAGCCTCGGTCGTTATGGCCTATAGTAAAAAAAGGGAAAAGACGGATTTGTTGGCTGAAAAATCTTTGACGAACTGTCCGCTTTCGGTTGGACTTTATGAGTTTTCGGTATCGACTAAATTTACTGGTTTTCAAACTTTTGCTGGGCGGACAATTCCTCGCAGATTTTAATGGAATGAATTGGACTTTTAGTTTATATAGCTTTGACGAATAACGATTTAAAACAATGACATTAATTATGTGTAAATAACTTAAGTTTATTATAATAAAAATTAAAGTAAATGAATTTAAAAACAGAAAATAGTACCAAGACAAAATTACCTTTA
>JAKIZO010000101.1:535-795 GCA_022707965.1 Bacteroidota bacterium | reverse complement strand
TACATTCCCGGCCACCATTGCGATTAGCCCAGATGGCTTGAAGGTCAAGGCGTCTTTTTCCATTAATCGCAAGGATTTTGGGATGAGTTATCCTGGCATGCCTGACAACCTGATCCGTGATGACGTTGCTATCCGTATTGATGTCTCTGCACCGATAGCTAAGTAGCTTTTCCGAAAGGATCTGACCACTGAATTGAGACCATAAACTGATTATGTTGCTCTCTTCAAGATTAGCCGTTGATTTCAAAGCGGCCTTATCT
>JAKIZO010000101.1:0-525 GCA_022707965.1 Bacteroidota bacterium | reverse complement strand
GAATTTGACTCAAACGCTTGCAACTTTGGGCAGGTGGTGCTAAAAGCCTACTTGCCGGGATGGGGCGGCGTGATGTTTTCCCAACCCCGCCAGGTCCGGAAGGAAGCAACGGTAAGATTCGTTGCGGGTGTCCTGTCCCGGTATTTTTTCTGCCCTTTTTCTTCACGGAATTCAGATGTCGTATCAAGTTATTGCTCGGAAATGGCGCCCGCAGACTTTTGAAGATATTGTTGGACAAGAGCACATTGTAACGACGCTTAAAAATTCCATCACTTCTGGGCGCATTCATCATGCCTTTTTGTTTACTGGCATTCGGGGAATTGGCAAAACCACGGCTGCGCGAGTTCTGGCCAAGGCGCTTAATTGTGTAAATGGCCCGACTCCACAACCATGCAACGAGTGTGAGGCGTGCCGTGAGATTACTGAGGGACGCTCGCTTGACGTCAAGGAAATAGACGGCGCGTCCAACAGAGGCATCGACAGTATCCGCGAACTGCGGGAAGGGGTTGCCTTTGCTTCCACAAG
>JAKIZO010000100.1:552-806 GCA_022707965.1 Bacteroidota bacterium | reverse complement strand
TAAAGCGTGCATTTAGATATCTGTGTAACCGAAAGTCAGTAATAATACCTACCGAAAATCCCGGTTGTAGAGTGGATACATTAGCATCGTAAATTTTACCTCCTATCACTGTATCTTTTTGTGTAATTCCAAAATCCATCAGGTTTGTTCCGAGCGAAAACCCGAAATGAAAAAACTTATCGTCGCGATAAGGTAAGTTTCCTTGCGATAACATTGGCAATGTAAAGCAAGTTAATATGATTATTGTAAAAAAT
>JAKIZO010000100.1:0-542 GCA_022707965.1 Bacteroidota bacterium | reverse complement strand
GTTTCGGGGTCAGGGTTTCGTGTTTCGTGTTCTGTGTTCTGTGTTCATCACATTTTACGAATACTTTTAGTTTCACACTCGTTTCATCGCTTACTTGTTTCCCCGTTTCCTCGTAACTCGTAACTCGTAACTCGTAACTCGTAACTTGTAACTATTCCTTCTAAATCCGCAAAGTTAACGACATTAACCCGATAATCACATCGTTCGCTGAAGTTTCTAAAGAAATATTCAGCAAAGTTTTGTTTTTATTAAGTGGCATATCGAGTAAAACTCCTGCTCCGCCATCAATTTTCCGACCATAAACGCCCTCAATTTTCAAATCTTTTTCAAGATTATTGCTAACAAGTCCGGTTTTTAAATGTACACGATACGGTCGTGGAACATCCAGTTTGAACGCCTTACCATCCACATAATAATCCTGTTCAATCGGACACCAGTTATCGGGATTAATAAGTTTAAGCGTATCCTTCGTTCCATCGTTATAATTTGCTACAATTAATCCGTTTACAAAGCGCGATTGCATGTGATTGGTGGTTCCCGCA